>DASXQM010000053.1:0-7435 GCA_036507195.1 Pyrinomonadaceae bacterium
TTGATCCGCCGCTCGATCTCGCGGTCTCCGGGGTAGGGCGGCTCTTTTTCGTCGGGGATCGTATTGATGTACGGCGTGTTGACGATCGAAGGCACCTTGAGGCCCGAATCCCTGAGCCGTTCGATGAGCCGCTCGACCAGAAGCGGCGCCTCGGAAGTTCTGTTCTTCAAGGCGGACTCGAGCATGTATTCCATGGAGTCCAGCCACTTTTGAGTCTCGTTATGACTGTTGTTGTCTTCTAGACCGGAAGAATTCTTGCGACTATAATTGGCCTGAGCGTCGCCTTGCGCTTTTTTTCCAGGTTCCATTGGCTACCCCGTTCGGTGAGACCGGCGAGCCGATGCCTCGACCATAATTTATAAAATACGATTCGCCGGTTCAATCCATTAATAACAGGGATCGAGTGAAATACCTAGAGCAGACGTGGCCGACTCCGGAGCAAAATCTCGCCTGTGACGAGGCGCTTCTGCTCGCCTGCGAGGAAGGCGGCGATGACGAGGTGGTGAGATTCTGGGAGCCGCGAGAACGCTTCGCGGTTCTGGGATATTCGGGCAGGACGAACGCCGAAGTTTTTCTGTCGCGCTGTCGGGAGCGTCGTATCCCCGTGCTCCGCAGGTTGAGCGGCGGCGGCGCGGTCCTCCAGGGGCCGGGCTGTTTGAACTACGCCTTGGTTCTAAAAATTTCGGCGCGACCGAATCTGGGTGACGTCGGCGCGACCAATGCTTTCGTCATGAAACGTCTAAAGCAGGCGCTCGCGCCGGTTGTCGAGTCGCCCATCGCCGTTCGCGGCTTCACGGATCTCGCGCTCGGTGCGCGCAAATTTTCCGGCAACGCGCAATACCGCAAGCGCCGCGCGCTGCTGTTCCACGGTAGCTTCTTGCTGAATTTTGATTTTGCTTTAATGGAGAAACTGCTTCCATCTCCTCCCAAACAGCCGGCCTACCGTCGAAACCGCGCTCACGGAGAATTTTTAACCAACCTGAATCTTTCGCCCGACAGGATCAAGGAGGCGTTGAAACAAGCGTGGAGCGCCGGAGAGGAATTGAAAAACATACCCGTTGAAGCGATCGAAAGACTGGCGCGGGAGAGATACGCCAGCGACGCATGGAATTTTAAATTCTAGCAGGCCGGTGAAAAAGATTTGACCTGAGCCTAGTGGACGATCCCAGTTAAGATAGCCGCGAGGTCGACAAGAAAAGGACGATTCGTTATATCGCAGATTCAAGCATCTTCTTTAGGTCGTCTCGCCAGTCGCGATCCGTGTACTTGCCTTCATCCAGGACTTGGAAGCGGAATGTCTCGTCCTCGAAATCTTCAGCGAGGTTTTTGCCACGGAACTTTGTAGCCGACCATTTCAAAGAACCGGAATAAGGGATCTTTTACGGCGGGAGAGCCATCCATACGATAGAAGCGGCGAGTCATGTCGCGCCGTCCTCGCATTCTCATCGGTGGATCTCCAAGAAGCCCCGAGCGAGCCTGGCATCCGCGTTGCCGAATATTGTCTGGTGATCAATCAGCGGCATCTGCTTTTATGGCCGCGGGGAGATAGACTGCGCTCCGAGGTCATGCTGTGGGTTACGTGAAAAGACTCCCAACCCCTTTAAATTTCCCCCCTTTAAATTTCCCAAATGGAGTATACTGCCTCAGGAATTCCCGGAATTCTGGCGACGTTGCCGAGGAAGCAGTGCCACGCCTACACTTGCTGTTGCGAACCAAGGCTTGGCTAATCTGAATGAAATCGGTATATCACAGGCGAGACGATCCTGAGCAACCATGAACTACCCGCGCACCGCCTACGAAATCAGTCAGTCGCAAGTTACGACGCCGGAACCCGTAGTGTCGCTGTTCTGGCGGTTGACCAGACAATATCGTAGACGATTGAGATCTGTGCTGGACATGGGAGCGGGCGATTGTCGCTTCGCAAAGGGAGGTTTGTTTGAACGGTATATCGGCGTCGAAATAGATGGCATGCGTGTCGCGAGTGCGAAACCTCCCTCGAATGGAAAAATCGTCAGGAGTTGCGTGTTCCAACATGGGGGCAGCGACTACGATGCGTGCATTGGCAACCCTCCCTATGCTCGGCATCATGACCTTCAAAGCCCATGGAAGGAGCAAACCGTAGCCCGGCTAGAACGTGAACTGGCAGTTTCTCTAGATAAACATTGCAACCTTTACATCTATTTCTTTTGCCTTGCCCTGCTGAAGTCACACGAGAACGGCCTGGTTGCGCTCGTAATACCATATGAGTGGGTCTCTCGTCCCTCAGCTCAACCATTGCGTGAATACATTCAGAGACAGCGCTGGAACGTCGCGGTTTACCGTTTCCAGATGCCCATCTTTGAAGGTGTCATGACGACCGCGTCCATCAGCATCGTGGACAAGGCACGCCACGAAAGCCGCTGGAGATACTATGACATTACGCCCGCGTACCGAGTGGTGATGCGGAAGGGTATCACGGACTCCAAGGCCGGAGTACTCGAATACGCAGTCCGAGGAAAGATTTGGGCTCTCCGCGGCCTCAGTCCAGGTTCACAGAAAATTTTTACTCTCACTGAAGGTCAACGTGTGCATGCCGGTCTCAGCAAACGAGATGTAGCGCCCTGCGTGACTTCTCTTCGGAACGTTCCACGTCATGTGCGAACGCTTACGCGCCGCGCTTTTCAAAAACACTTCGTGCAGACCGGGCGACGATGTTGGCTCATTCGCACGCACGAGAACAAGCGTAGCGCCATACTTGACGCCTATTTAGAGGCCGTGCCAGGGAAAGATCGGCAGACGTACACATGCCGAAATCAAACGCCCTGGTTCAAGTACCTGCCACATCCTGTGCCACAGATATTGTTTAGTTCAGGGTTTACCAAGTTCGGTCCCAAAGTGCTGCTCAACTCTGTAGGCGCATGTGCGGTTGGTTCGGTCTGGGGGATTCACGCAAAGTATGAACTGCCTCTTCGTCGTTTGCAGACGCACCTACTCGGCATTGATTTCGAAAAGCAGCTTGTTGCACACGCCAAGACACTGAAGAAGGTCGAAGTCAGACAACTTAACGCCGTGCTCAATGCATTTGTTGAGCAGGAGCGAAGGAATGGCCGAAAAAGTTCTCGATAAGGGCACCATCCCTTTCCAGGCAGAGGGTCGGCTGCTGCAAGAACTCGGCGAGCGTTTAGTAGCGAGTCCTGAGGTCGCATTGGTCGAACTCATCAAGAACGCCTACGACGCTGACTCGCCATCTTGTGAGGTACACCTTGGCGAAGGTGGCAAGACCCTTGTGATTGCTGACAAGGGACACGGAATGACGTGGGACGAGTTCGTCGGCAAGTGGATGCGCATCGCCACATCAAGCAAGTTGAATGAGCCGGTCTCACGCATCTACCGTCGTCGCCTGACCGGTGCCAAAGGGATCGGACGTTTTGCCGTCCGTTACCTCGGTGACCATTTGACATTAATAACTGTCGCGCAGGATTCCAAGCGAAAATCTAAAACGAGGCTCACGGCAAGATATGATTGGCCTGAGATTGATCGGCTCAGTGACATCCGAGACGCAAAAGTCCAATACACCCTTGAACAACTCTCCGAAGACGCGCCTACAGGAACCACTCTCGCAGTGCGCCAACTGAAGACTTCGACAGACTTCACGAGTGAATCGTCTTTACGATCTGACGTGTTGCGTATCGTCACTCCACTCCAGGGATTGGAGGCGGGAAGATTTAAACCGGCGCATCAGGATTCTAAGAAGGACCCTGGCTTTCGGGTCCTACTTCCAGGAGCTCAAGAAGAAGGGCCTAGTGAGATCGACCTCGCCGACCTCGTGCTTACGAACTATTGGGCCAGACTCCAAATCGATTTGACCGACAACCGTCTCACCTTCACAGTGTGGTTCTCATCGTCCCGCGAGCCCAAAACGCTTGAGATGAAGGTCTCCACTACGATATCTGCTGGCGTCGCCGCTGACATTCGCTTCTTCCCACGACGCAAGGGCGTCTTTCACCGCAAGGGGATCAACGGACAGGCGGCTTGGCGGTGGGTTCGCGATAATCATGGGGTTGCTGTCGTTGACCACGGTTTTCGGATCGTGCCGTACGGATACGAGTCTGACGATTGGCTTCACTTGGACTTGGACAAAGCACACAGCGAGCGCGACTGGCGTTCGGAGATTGCTAAACGGCATTTTCCCATTTCGCCCGCTATTAGGAAGGACCCGGCTCAAAATCCAGCACTCTATCTTCCCTACAACCTCCAGTTAGTGGGTGCTGTCTTTGTAGAGTCAAAGCCGCCGCAGAAAGCTGCGACCGATCTCATCCCCTCAATGGATCGCGAGGGCTATGTCAAGAATCGTGCATTCGACGAACTGGTCGAATTTGTCCGTGCTGGAATTGAATTTCTCGCTCTCCAAGATAAGCGCGAACTGGACAGAATACTCGCCAAGGTGGCGCGAGAAGCTACCCAAAACGCACGGGAAGACGTTCGCCGAGCAATCGAGCATATCAAACGCAGCCCTACGCTGAGTGCGCCTGACAAGGCCCGGATCACAAAGGCCTACAGTGAGCTAGCTTACCGGCTAGAAGAGGTCGAGGAATACAACGTACAAGCACGGCGTAGCTTGATGACCATGAGCCTGCTTGGAGTCGTTGCCGGGTTTATGACGCACGAGAGCAAGAGCCTGGTATTCGAAATGGAGAAGGCGGCTCAGATGGTCAGTTCTCTAGCCAAGAAGCACCGCGATCTCCGGGATATCGCTGCCGAACTCGAACGGAGGCTGGCCACATTCAAGGGTCAACTGCAATATTCACAGATGTTCCTGAATGGTGTACGCCGAAATGAAGCCGTTCCCATGTCTGCTTCCGGGCAAATCAGGCACGTTCTGAAACGTTTCGAAAGTTTCGCAACTGACCATGGAATTAAGGTTACGTGGGATGCTGAGTCCAGGGTTAGGACTCCAGCCCTTCCGCCAGCGGTTTATAGCGGCGTACTCCTGAACCTGTACACGAATGCTCTTAAAGCCGTCCTCGCGGTAACTTCGAGCATACGTAATCCGAAAGTTACCATCAGAGCCTGGAACGAACGCAACAGCCATTGTCTGGAAGTTTCGGATAATGGTGTTGGTATTCCGCCCGAACTGCGAAAGCGAATCTGGGATCCGCTTTACACCACAACCTCTGACACGGGGAACCCCCTCGGCTCTGGAATGGGCCTCGGTCTGACTTTAATTAGACAAGTTGTCGAAGACACCGGCGGCAAAATCATTCTCGCCGACGACCCGCCGCCAGGTTTTACAACGTGCTTCCGGGTTGCTTTTCCGAAGGAGTAGATCATGACGACCGACATCAAAATTGTTTTGTTTGAAGATACTGAGGAGACGCAATCTGAGATTCTTGCCGCCCTGACAAAGCACCTGAAACCAGATGGCAGTGCCATCCCATTTGACGGGAAATTGTTCAAGGAATTGGATGAGGACAAGAAGGGTATGTATGAAGCTCGAATTGAGAAAATCCTCCAAAAGGCACCTTTCGATGGCGCAACACTGCTGGTCGCGGACCGCGATCTATCCAAAAACGTGACGTCTGGTTTTACAGGATTATCGGTTAATGCCGTCGCCGCAGCGGGGGAGAGGCTTGCAGTTCCGATCTGCTCCTACGCTCGGCAGCCAGAGCCGGACGATTACGAGTGGCGTGGTCGATGGGAGGAAGGACATATCGTTCTTCGTTTTTCCGATGGCGAGGATGAGCTTGCCCGGCGGGCGGTTGTGGCTGCTCGCGGTTTCGCGCAAATCGCGGCGAAATTGCCAGAAGTAATCGCCGTTAGGGCCAATAACTCACCGGCCAAAATACTAGCCGCCCTCCTCGGCAAGACTGAGTATGCTGACAAGATTGCGCTTTATAGCGTTGGTGATCAAAACCGTCTCATGGGAGTTCTCGTCAAGCCCAAAAAATCGGATCAGGTACGGAGGCTGACGCACTTTCTCGGTTATTGGCTTTGGGACTCATTACTGCGGTACCCAGGGCTCTTCGTGAATGAGATCGCGGCGGCCAGTCATCTCAATTTGGCAAGTGACGATTTCGAGAAACCAAAGGTTCGCTTAGTATTTGAAGATGCCCAATACCATGGTCCGTTTGAAGATTCTAAAAGGCCTCAGTGGTGGCGTGGCGTGCTGGATGACATCGTATCGCGCGAGAACTGCGCCGACGGTCTGGAATTAATTCAAAAAAAGGTAGATTCGAAAGCCAAGCCCAGCCAGTGCTACGTGGACCAAACCAAAACGGCGGGCTACTACTGCATTATTTCCCGGAAGCCGGTCAGTCTAGAGAACTCCAAAGGTGGTCTTAGTTGGTTTCCTCGCGGCGCAGACCTTACGAGAATCGGCAATCCGATGTTTGAAGAGTACGGTCCATGGCTTGGTGCGTGAAGGCGCATGAGTCGCAAAGTTATCAGCACGCCTAGCAAGGTTAGAAGTGCCTACGAGAGCTTCCTTGAGGCCTTCTGTGAAATCGTTGAAAGCGCAAATCGAAGTGTCTTGTTTCCGGACGCACCTGTGGCTAGCTGTTTCACAGACTCCGGAGGGGGCACGACAGTGGAGTTTAAAAGATGTCTCTATTTGAAGGACTGGCCTTGCCGTAAACTACCGGCGAGTAAGCGGTTGGACGTCGCAGTCATGGCACTTGAAGAAATCACAAGGGATTCTTGGCTGCTGAAGAGATCAACCGTCTATTTGAATTACTTTGTCGTGTCAAACACCACAGCCGTTCTCGTTCAATCCCTGCATTACGACTTCGTGGAAGGAGGACAGCCCCATCACCCTTTTTTCCATGTCCAGTTGACCCACGAGCCGATCCCTGAAGCTGACCTTCGGAGTACTGGGTTCGATCTCCAATTGAAGTTGCAGGAACCGTCAAGCGAGTGCTGGGTGACAACCAGAATTCCGACATCCGATATGACTCTTGCTTCGGTCCTCTATTGTTTGGTGGCAGACCACTTGGGGACCGGCTTCTTTGGCCAGTTCGCAGAGCGTGTTCATTCCATACAAGAGCGTTTGCCTCCTCCTAGCTTTGATGCACTCAAGAATAGCATTCAGAAATCAGCGGCACACTTGAAGAGCTCCCATTGGTTCGCTCATATGCGTGAGCCGGCTCAGCAGAACATCTAGAAAAGGAGTCTTTTACGACGGGGAAGCCATCCATACGATAGAAGCGGTGAGTCATGTCGCCCCGTCCTCGCGTTCTCATCGGTGGATCTCCAAGACTGAAAGTTCCCGAAGCTTAAAGAGAAAAGGACTGGAATATTTACGCTGGAAGCATTTAACGCCGTAGTATTTACAGGAAGATTTCATGAGCACGGAAACCGATAATGCTGCTGAGGCGAAGTTGATCGAGAGGTACCTTGCCTGGCTCGACGCCGATATAAAGAGTCAAGAGGGCTATCACAATCACAAAGAGACGATGGC
>DASXQM010000054.1:0-28839 GCA_036507195.1 Pyrinomonadaceae bacterium
GAGTTCCTCAATGTCTGATAACCAAATAGTCGTGCGAAACTCGATGGGCAGATCTTCAAGCGCTTGCTGCAACTCGCTATCGAGCAGTTGCGCGAAGAACTGCTCTTCCGGGGTCACGCACGGCGTCGTCTCCATGCTCTCGAGCAGAGCCTCATTCAACTCGACATCAGCCGTCGGCTCGCGCGACTGCCGGTGAAATTCGTTAATCTGTGTGTTATAGAGGATCTGAAATAACCAGGTCTTCGTCTTCTTCGGCGAGCGCAGGTTCCCGTACCCTCTGAAGGCGCGCAAGGCGGTCTCCTGCACCAGATCTTCGGCGCGCTCTCGCCGCCCGCCTACGAGTCTCATCGCGAAGGCAAACAGGCTGTCGAGGTGGGCAAGCAACGCGTCCTCGAACGTCGGAAGCTCTTGCGGGAGAGGCTTCTCCGGCTCGCTGTCAACAGTATGCTGCCCCTGAATAATTTGAAAACGCGGCGGCACGATCCTCTCTTCTATTAGCTAAGACAGTCATCTAGCGGAATTTCTTCCCGGCGCAGATAACTTCTTTCTCACTTTGCAGCAGCGGCGGGAAGAAACGCGGTCGAAATCTTGTCTATTCCATGGAGCATGGTTCCACACAGTTTCCGTCCGATGGAGATGTAACCAAGTAGTCGTTTGCATGGAAAACGAGAAGAGTATCCCAGTCTTTCGCCACCTTTGGCGGCCTCTGGCCATCGCTACGGCGCTCGCCTTCACCTACGCAACGGTGCTCGCTAAGCTGGGCCGCGATTGGTGGGACGATCCAAATTATTCCCACGGACTCCTGATCCCGTTCGTTATTGGATTTATCCTTTGGGTCGAGCGCAAACGGTTGCTGAGCGAACCAGCGCGTCCGTCATTTCTATGGGGAAGTGCGACCGTCATCTTGGCGCTGCTTGCTTTGTGGGCCGGGGCCGCGGGAGCCGAACTCTACATGCAGCGGATGTCGCTAGTGCTGATGCTGGCTGGCATCGTGGTTTATTTCTGGGGTTTTCGTCTCCTCCGCTTCATGTTCGCACCACTAGCTTTGCTGGTCTTGGCCGTCCCAATCCCAGCCATCGTCTTTAACAAAATAGCTTTCCCCCTCCAGCTCTTCGCTTCGCGCTGCGCGGTATGGGCCATGCGCGGCTTCGATATCCCCGTGCTTCGCCAGGGTAACGTCATCGAATTCCTGCCGCTCGGAGCAGGCGAGACTAAGAAATTGGAGGTTGTAGAAGCGTGCAGCGGTATCCGTTCGCTGATGACTCTAGTGACTCTGGCCGCCGTCTATGCGTATTTTACTTATCCGAAAGGCGACAGTGGCGGCCAAGAAGAGCGAACCGGAGTGCTCAAGCAGTTTGGTTTCTGGCGCTCTGGTGTCTTGATCGTTTCTGCGGTTCACATTGCCATCATGACCAACGCGCTGCGCGTCAGCGGTACGGGAGTCCTCGCCCGTTACTATGGTACGCAGGTAGCCGATGGCTTTTTCCATACCTTCTCCGGCTGGGTCATCTACATCGCCGCATCACTTTTACTCTTCTCCGTCGCTTGGATGCTTGACCTGCCGAGCAGGTTTCGGAAAGCCTACTGTAAGCGTGCAGACGGCTCATCGCGGGCCTTGGAAGCGCTGGCTGGGGATGGCGCGGGCAACGGGAAATAGTGCTACCAGGCGTGCATCGGCAAAGGAATTGAATCGCCTTGCCGGAAGACAGCTGGCTACGAGCCGCCTGCGTCCATTTTGAGACTATCTGTCGTCTTTGGAAATTCGCTATCGTCTATTTCAGGGCGTCGAGCGCTTTGCGTATCTCCTCAGTCGTTGGACGCTCGCGGAAGTTCGATTCAACCTTGGCCCAGGCGACTTTCAACTGCTTATCAATGACGTAAACCGCCGGATGTGGGATGCCATAGACCTTCTCCCCTTGGTAAGCGGGATCGCGCAAGCCATAGGCGTCGATGATTTTATGGTCAGGGTCGGAAAGCAGCGGGAAGTTAACTGCACCCTTGCCATCAGACGCGATCTTCTCGGCAAGCTCTTTACTAACGTTTGGAGGATCTACGCTGACCGCGTAGAGCTTTACGTTCTCATCCTTCTTCAAGAGCGAGCGTAGTTCGGCCAACTGCCGAGCACAGTACGGTCACCAGTAGCCTCGATAGAAGACCAATACGACTGGACTCTTGCCGCGTGCGTCGGATAGCGTGACTTTGCTCTTGTTTTGGTCATCGAGCGTGAAGTCAGGAGCAACGTCACCAATTCCGATCGGTGTGCTACGCATAGCTGCAGTCGGCGATTGTAAGTTTGCCGCCATTGACACTGAGAGTAGAACGATGGTGTGAAAAAGCGCTGTTAACACTTTCACGATTGGTTTCCTCCTACGACGTCATTCGAACTGCTATCAGAAAACTTAAACCAGCGGCCTAAGCCGAGACTTACAAGTCTCGCACTCATAGAAAAAGAGACAGGCGTCGACCCGCATCTCTTCGTCCTTCTGAAAGCCACAATGCGGACAGGTGATCTGAGACCTCTTGCTAATTTTGCTGTCGCTTAGGTCTCGGTCCATGCAAAGTCTCTCAAGAAACCGTAACTGCCCCGCCACAACTCGATCCCGAACCGGCGGTGCAGCCGAAACAATGCGAGCCCGTCATGATGCGCCGGTGAGCAAACCTTTCCGGATCGAAATCGGAGATGGTTTGCGGTAACTCAGCAGCAACGCTCAACTCGAGCATCTGATTGAAGTCACAGTCGTACAATCTGCCGGTCCAATCCACGCTCACGAGATTGCGACACATCAAGCCATCGACAGTCGCCGGATTGAACGCGTCCAGCAGTTTGCTCATGTAGCGCTCTTCATTCCCCGAGCGGCGGAGATAATCGAGAAAGCGTTTGATGGGCATGTTGGTGATCGTATAAAGCCGATTGAAGGTAATCTGGTGGCGCGACAACAATTCACGTTTGAAGTCGGCTTCGATCGCCGCTTGAGCGGGTGGCAGAAAGGCGCCGACCGGATTGTAAACGAGATCTAAAACCAAGCCGGTTCCATCGACGCCATAGCCCACAGCATTCAGCCGACGCAAGGCGATAATCGATTTCTGAAAGATACCGTGGCCCCGCTGCGCGTCGGTTTGCTGTTCGAGATAGTAAGGCAGCGAACAGACGACCTCGACCCCATGGTCGCGAAAGAACTCAGTCAAATCCTCCTGATGTGTTTCAAACATTACCGTGAGGTTGTGCCGCACGATGACGTGTGTACCGGCCGCACGTGCTTCAGTGACAATATAACGAAAAGATGGATTCAGCTCTGGAGCGCCGCCGGTGATGTCCAGTGTAGGAATGCGAAAGCGGCGCACGGTATCCATTACGGCTTCGGCCGTTTCTCGCGTCATAATCTCTGTTCGTTTCGGACTCGCATCGACGTGGCAATGTTTGCACGCCTGATTGCAGAGCTTGCCGACGTTGACTTGCAAGGTATCGACCTTCGCCGCACGCAGCTCAATGCCATGAGCCGCCAGCTTCTCGTCGAAATCAGTTTCAGTGCGCGGCTGCGGGTTTAGAGCAGGCTGAATGACTGGTAGAACAGTGGACATTACATTGATACCTTCTTAACTGAGTTATGGGCTTGCAAGCCATGAATGAGCGATGCCCCGCCTCTAAGCGCAGAGGCCATGTGAATCGCTTCCGTCATTTGGTCCATATTCGATCCCGCCTCCAGACATGATTGGGAAAAGGCGTCAATGCAGTACGGACACTGCAACGCATGCGCGACGCCCAAACCTATGAGCGCCTTCTCGCGTCGCGATAGCGCGCCCTCTTCCTGGCACGCTTGATACCAGGCCATGAATTTCTCAAACAGATCAGGACGATGTTTGGCTATATCTGAAAAGCGTTGCAGGTCGTCTTCTTCGTAATAGGCCATTGTGCGATACTCCCGGTTCTATGCCGCAGCCAATTGTTATCGTAATGGTCAAAGCCCCGCGTCCAGGCGAAGTAAAGACTCGTCTTGTGCCGCCGCTGTCAGAAAGCGATGCGGCTTCACTGGCAGCCTGCTTCGCCCGAGATACAATTCTTAATGCAAAGCGCACCGTTAAGGATGTGCTCGTTGCGTACACTCCTACTGAGGCGCGTTCTGATCTCGAAGCGATCCTGCCCTCAGACTTGCATTGGTCTGCGCAGGCTGGCGACAATCTTGGTCAACGTCTCGACTCAGTTGCCGAACATGCCTTCAGTCTCGGGTTCAGCCCCCTCGTTATTCTTGGCGCTGAAAGTCCTACTCTTCCAACCAGTTTCATTCGCGAGACGGTGAACCTCCTCACTGCGCGCGAAGCCAACGTCTGTTTGGGACCAACGGAGGACGGCGGATACTATCTTGTCGGACTGCGCAATCCAGTCCAAGGTCTGTTTCAGAACATTGACTGGAGTACGCCGTCCGCATACGAACAAACTGCGGCGAACGCCGCGAAACTGGGTCTTCGCCTCCACCCGCTCCCAAGCTGGTATGACATAGACACACCGGCCGACCTCACACACCTGCACGACGAAATGTACTCAAGCGAAGAAGTGCGCTTGCGCGCGCCAAATACCTATCGATGGCTCCTAGATCGCGCCTTACACTTGTCCTGATTCGCGCTCTACACCTCACGATCATTCCGCGCTTTCATGCCTTGCTGGTGTGCTGCGAACTGGCGCATAAAAGCGGCCGAGCGTACGCGGTTGGATGCCCAACCAGAAGAGCGCTTGCATGACCATCCACTTCGCGAACATGAATGCAAACCTGCGCCCTTCAAAGCGGCGCGACGAAGTGACGACCGTAGCCGGCACGTGAACGATGCCGCCCAGCTTTCTCAACTCTCGCAGTAGGTCTAAGTCCTCGAAGATCGGAAAAGACTTGAAGCCTCCGACCTGTTCGTACGCTTCACGCCGAACGAATATCGCGGAGTCGCCGTAACAGAGTCCAAGTCGACGCAGTTGCGGGTACAGCCAGGTCATAAATCGTGCGGCACTTCCTCGGCCATTGAAGCGAACGTCAAAGTTACCGGCTATCACTCGCGGGTTATGAAACGCTTCATCGATGAACTCCACGGCGTCCGCTGGCACAATCGTGTCCGCGTGCAAAAACCACAATACGTCAGCCTGAGCAGAGCGCGCGCCTTTATGCATTTGCACCCCACGTCCGCGTTCCGACGCAATGACTTTCGCGCCGTGCGCGCTAGAAATTTCGCGCGTGTCATCATTGCTACCGCCGTCTACGACTATCATTTCGACGCGCACTGACAATTGTGAAATCGCATCAAGCGTTGCACCAATGCAGCGTGCTTCGTTGAGCGCCGGGATGATGATCGATAGCGTTGGTGTGTGACTCGTACTCATGTGTGAAAATCTTGATTGCTTAAGCTAAGAGATTATCGGGCGGCATCGGCAAGGCTTCTCGACGGGGCTCGCCATTGTCAGGCAGTTGCCAAGTCGGACGCTGTTCGCCAAACGGCATCGGAAGAATCTTTAGTAACTCAACGTCCTCAGGCTCACGGTATGCGGGAACGCCGATTGTGATCTTGTCCTGAGGCACGTTGAGTCGAAGTGTTCCATGCAGCCGATCCCAAATAGTCAGGCCGCTTGACCAGTTTGAGTTGGTTTCTTCCCGCACAATCGAGTGATGAATGCCGTGCATGCGCGGCGTAACGATCAAGCGGTTGAGCCATCGTTCCAAGCTAATCGGCAGCTCGACGTTCGAGTGATGAAACATGATTGAGAGAAACACAAGGCTCTGCCACGTCGAATATGCGATCGGCGATACGCCGATGATGATCAGTTGAGCCGCGCGCCACGGCACTGAGAGCGCCAGCTCGCCGAAGTGAAAGCGCAAAGCGGTCGACGCGTCGAGATCAAGATCGACATGATGTACAAGATGAAAGCGCCACAAAAAGGGAACCTTATGTGTGAGGACGTGCCAGACGTAAAGTGTGTAATCCAGAAGGGCAACTGCGAGAGCTGTTTCCAACCACACGGGTAAGCGCAGAAGGTTGAGCAGGCCCACATTATGCCGTTCAATCAGCGCGGCTAGTTCTAAGGCGACGGGACGCTCCGTCAACTGAAGCGCGACGGCCCCGATACCGGCTACCGTCAGATTGCGCGCGGTGCGCGTAAGTTTAGGTTCCACTTCACGGCGCAAAGGGCGACGCCGCTCCAACCAGGTAAGCAGGCCAAAGGCGCCTAAGATGAGGGTTGCGCTCAACCAGGATGGGATGTTGTGACTTTTCATTCGCGGAGCCCCTTATCAATCCAGCAAAGCGAAGCTTACTTTTGACCCTGCCCAGGCGATTTCGAGGGTCAAGCGCGAGCCGTTTTGCTAAAGAAATCTCTCACTCGTCTACTCACAAGAAGAAACACCAGTATCGCGATAACAATGGGAATCCCAACCGCTGCTCTTGGTTCCATTCCCAGAAGCACATTAGCAATATCACCAATCAGGTTGATTGCAAGCAGAGTAAGAGCAAGCCAATAGCCCCAGCGCGAACCGCGCCAGAGACCTGCCGCCGCCATCGCACAAGCTACAGAAACGGCACCCATGAGCAGGATCGCCCAAGCACCGATTTCAGCGAGACCTTCGCGCGCTCGCGGATTCAATCGCCACAGCCGTTCGAGAAAACTTCCCGGAAACAACAGCGAGATAGCCGATGTGGAACTAATCAGCGCTCCACCCCAAAAGAAGACGCTGAGGGTAGTGACAGCCACAGGACGAACTTTCGATGCGGTCGTCATTTTCAATCAGCAACAGTTGCTACCCGGCTCGCAACAATCTTTCCCAGACAGATCCGTTACTTCGTAGTCCAAGCCTTTCGTCTCGCGCGGGTCGCGCACGGCGGAGCGGCCGCAATCGAAGGCTGCCGCCTCATCAAGCGAAATCGTTTCATAGGGCTCGACCGGAAGAATGTCATCCGCATAAGGTTCGCGGCCGTAGATCCGGAATGTCTTGTCGCAGACCGCCATGCTTTTTCCGCGTTCCAACACGTGCCCATCGTCATCTATCACCTTGCGCCACGGGCCGCGATAAATTACCGCCTGCTTACGCTCCCAACATGGTCCCTGCTTGCCTTTGTGCGCCACGACAGTAATCGAGCGAAACTTTATTCCTTGAATTGTGCGCCAGGGCTTTTCGTCGCGTTTTACGATTTTCATTCCATAGAAGCCTGCGCGATCGAACGCATCGAGAAAAGCATCTTCCCGGTATGCTCCCGAAATGCAGCCTGACCACAATTCTGGATCGCGATGCAAATTTGTCGGCACGTCCTCGTCGCTCACGATGTCGCTGATCGCGATGCGCCCGCCGCGTCGCACCACGCGAAACATTTCCTCGAACAGTTGTTCCTTGTCTTCGGAACGAACCAGGTTCAGCACGCAGTTCGAGAGGACTAGATCGATAGATTCGTCCGCCACCAGAGGTCGCTCGGCCTTGATCGAGGCGCAGTAATCATTAAACTGCGCGAGATCTGACAAGGAGGCCACGGGATTTTCAGCAAGGTAGGACTCCACGAGCGCGAGGTCGAGCCGGAGATTCTGTATGCGTCCTTTGCGAAACTCGACGTTGTGATAGCCGATGTGCTCGCCGATGCTTTGCCGATATTTCCCGGCCAGCGACAGCATCTCATCATTCGCATCCACGCCGATAACGTGCCCGGCAGGACCAACTATCTGCGCGGCGATATAACAAATCTTGCCGGCGCCCGAGCCCAGATCGAGGACGACATCGCCTTCGCGCACAAACGCAGATGGATCTCCGCATCCGTAATCGCGCTCTTTGATCTCATCAGGAATGACGTTGAGGAACTTCGGGTCATACTCGACCGGACAACAAAGCTCCGGCGCGCAACCCTGCGCGGCCCGGCCGTATCTTTCGTTGACGGCGTGTTCCATATCAATGACAGTACTCATTTCTTGATACCTTTCGCTCCGGTTAGTTGTACTGCTGGCTCAAGTCAACGGTATGTAAGCCAGATTACATCCGCGACGAAAAGATAATGCAAGTGATGTAAGGCAAACACTTAGTTGCGCGCAAGGTAACAGCCTGGTTACAACCAACCGCCTGTGAATCCGGCGCGGCGCAAACCATCACTCACGTAAGGACACTTGCGCATCAAGTTCCAGAAGAATCCGCTACGATAGTTCTCAATCATGATCACAACCGGCCCCTGGTCCAGACCGTAATAGCCTTTGGATACCCATCCTCGCGCACTCTGATATCCCTGATTGAAAGTCGGATTGAAGCTGCACTTAAATCCATACTCACTCGTCATATCCGGATAGGCATCGTTGAAATACTGGAGCGTGGGCAGGACGATCTCCGGCGCGAAGGGCAATGAAGTGGCAGCCGCCCACGGCGCAATCGTACCGTCGTCTGGTCCGTAAGGTGCGCCCCTTGCCTCATAGTCAAAAAAGCGGCGCTCGATGCCATCAATCTTGAGCACCGCCGGACCGGGGCCGTCCGATGCGGTGATTCCCCAGGAGTTTTCGCTATAGCCTCTGAACTCATGAGGATTGCGGATCGCATACTGTTGTTGCATGTAGGTCGCGCGGCGGCTGTTCTCGAAATAATCGATCCCTTTCTCGCGGATAAATTCGTCCTGAATCCCGCGAAAGTCTATCCACATGTGGGAGAGCTGATGAATAAACAACGGGCCAGCGTAAAGAAATTCCTGGTCATAGATCTCTTTCCAGCAGTAGGTCGAGGTAAAAGCTTTGTAAGTTTCGGACGGCAGCGGATGCGTTGGCGAGGCGAGGCCGAGCACATGAAGCAGGATCGCCTCGTTATGGCCCTCCCACAGGTATGGCAGGAATCCGCACTCTGGCTTCCAGGCCATCGAAACTCTTGCACCACCATTGAGCGCCCATTGCCAGTCGATGCGTCGATAGAGATCATCAGCAAGTTTCCGAATCTCGCGATCTGGTTCTGTCTCTTGATCGAAGTAAGTAGCAACCGCAAGGGCGCCCGCGATTAGGATACTCGAGTCGATAGTCGAAAGTTCGCATTCCCACGCGCGGCGCCCCGTGTCCATGTGAAGAAAGTGATAATAGAAGCCTTTGTAGCCTGTCGCATCAGCCTCCTTTCCTTGCCGGCTGTTCCAAAAGAAGCGCAACGTCGTGAGAACGCGCTCGACTGCTTCTTCGCGGGAGATGAAAGCCCGCTCAACCCCAACGGGATAAGCCGCGAGTCCCAATCCAATCGCCGCAATGCTGGCATGCGCTCCGGTTCGCGTATTGTCGGGGACCATGCCGTTTCGGAGGTTAGTTTCCTTCTTGAAGTAGCCGAACGTGTCGCGCTGGAGATTATCCAACGCCTCGTCGCTCATCGGTTTTTGGCTCATGAGGAAATGTCTCGCTTTGATTGTGCTCCGGCTTTCGGCAGTGACGACGCAGCGCGGTGCAAATCGATTCAGTGCCTGTGCTCGTTCTCAACCGGCAGCCCCGCGTCAATCCAGTCAGACTTGCCTTCCGCGTAATCCCTCACGTTCGTGTAGTGCATCGCCGCCAATTCACGGGCGGCGTTATCTGAAGCGTGTCAATCGATGTCGTTGCAATAGACAATTATGTCCGCATCCCTATCAGGCAGGACGTTAGGCGCAAGCTTCGCCACTTGATCTGGCGGCAGGTTGATCGCACCCGGCAAGTGCGCGTGATCGTATGCAGTCTTAGGCAGCGTTTCTACCAGCAAGAAGTGATCGCGGCGATCTATCTTCTGCTTCAATTCATCTCTCGAAATAGTTTTAACCATATCAATCCTCCCACCTTACAATTCCGTGGATTGCTGGACGATGCTCTCGGTCACGGGAACTTGTTTTGTTAGACCGAGCTGCTAACTCAAGATCGTTCTGCGCAACGTGCGACGCACAATGTCTGTCGTCAGTCCGTAGACTAAATGTGACGCGAGCGCATAAACATGCGTCGAGAGCGGATACTCAGTTGGCCCTTTCGAAAGGCCGAGCAGCGGCACGGCCGCCTCATCCACGACCAGCCAGAAAACCGCACCGAATGGCAGTCCTGCACCTACCTTCACTCCCGGTTCGACTTCGACTACGACACCGTACAGCCCGCCAACTGCCGTGCCTAGAGCGTAGTGAACGGCTGGACCGGCGACCTCCTTTTCGCTCGGTGTCAACTCATGTCCGAACACACCCTCAGAAATTGCCTCCGCTGCTTTCACCGTCGCCGGTTCCTGCTGTGTTGTCTCGCCTTGTTCACCGGCATGGCCTGAAGAACCTTTTTCCCGCGACTCCGACAGAGTTTCGGACACCTTAGTCCATCCCGCCTGAAACTCCTCCATCACCCATGATGCGACCAGCCCACCAATTATGCCTGCGGCCAATCCTTTCAACACGTCACCTTCACGGTGACCGTTTGTCTGTTCCCCGCGGCGCATGGAAATCATCCCATATCCGAATGTCGCAGCATGCCCGTCACGCCAAATGAGAGTGTGCGTCCATCGATCCGGCGGTCGAAGACCAGCGCGCTGTAGCAAAGCGGGCAGAAGCTAACAGCCACGGGCACACTCTTGATTTCGTCATTAACGATTTCGTGCCAGACAAGAATTTGTAAGGGATAGGCGCGTGCTTCTGTTTCGATTTCGAGTGCTATGACCGGCTCGTTCTTGCGCAGCCATTTGTGAGCTTCAGCAACTGAAACGAATTTCGGATCGTGAATGGCCGGGATACCGTCTTTAGGTGGCCCTCCTGACTCCAGCTCATGAAGATCAATCGAGTGTATCGCGGTGTTCGTGCGCCAGCCAGGGCTGCGTTGCGCTTCTGTCACCCTCATACACGACAGAGTGAAAGCAGCGGCAATCACTAACAGCGCACATGCTAAGTTTCTCATCAGAGCCACAGGATCAATCACTCTACTCGTAAAATATCTAGACTTCACATGAGCGAAGCTGTTTAGAAGAACACTCAAGAGAAGAGGTTTCTTCCCGGCGACAGTCGCGTAATCGAAATCTTCGACCGCCTAAGCGCGTTCACCACTTAAAAAGGTCATGCCGGCCGCGCTACCTTTATTTCTGTTGGCTTGGAAATCCGTACAAAACCAGCCCCCAAAATGAGACCAAATATCAGGTGACCAACCAGACTGCCCATCGCGACCATACGCATCGGCGGCATCATCACGGATGCGAATGGCGGCATTCCGAGCAACACCGGCATCAAAATCTGCGCGCCGAGAATCCACCAGAAGACCCCATCAGAGAGCCCCCCATCCCAAGCCTGCCCCATAACTGTGCGCGCGACTGCCCAACACCCAACCAAAGATGCCGCCAATAACTGCGCTATTAAACAGATGGTAAAGCCAGCCGACCATGATGCTGTCAGACCGCACCACCATCGCCACCATCTGCATCATTGGGATCTGCTTTCCATCTGGCGTAGGCGCACTCATCATTTGCATCATCATCCCAAACACGAGGCCCGCAACGAGTCCCGAAATAATTCCAGCTCCAACTTTTGAACGCATTTGTCCCTCCTTTGACAGAAATCTAACTCTGACAAGTCACCCCGCGATTGATTTATTCCTGGAAACTCTTTTGCGACTCATTTTCAACAAACCTGTCGCAAAGCCTCGCTTTCACTGACTCTCTACTTTGCAGCTCAGCGTCCCTCTGCACTAGCATTAGAGCTGAGGGAATAACTACGAAGTTTTGGGACTTCTTGGAAATGTAAGCCGGGTTGTAAGTTGCAGTTAGTAATAGCGTTTGGCCGGCATTCCGGAAATGCGTTGGTGAAAGGTTCTCTTGTTCAAGCAGCTCTCGCGCCGGCAGCGCGAACAATTTGAGACGCAAGCACTCGTCCATTTGGACGCGCTTTTGCGTGCCGCCGCGCGACTCTGTAATTCGCGGGAGGAGGCGGAGGATGCGGTCCAGCAAACCTATCTTCAGGCATGGAAGTATTGGAGTACATTCCAGCAGGGTACGAATTGCCGGTCATGGCTATTTCGCATTCTCTTCAACGTGATCAAGAAGGGATGTTCCGCGCATCAGGCTCTGTCAGTGGATGAATCAACGGCCGCAAATATTCTTCGCTTCACTCCTAATCAACAGATCCAGGCATATGAAGTGATGGAAGCTTTCGATCATCTGGAGCAAGAACACCGCGCCGTGCTTCTGCTGATAGCTGTGGAAGAGATGTCTTACAAGGAGGCGGCATTTGTCCTTAGCGTTCCGGTGGGTACGGTGATGTCGCGTCTCAACCGGGCCCGAACCCAATTGCGCCGATTGCTCGAACGGGGACACGGCCACTCGCAGGCTGAGGCAATCAAGAGGTGACAATGAGTAAGGATTTTATCTACGACTGTGAAAGAACGCGCGACCTTTTAGGCCTGTATGCCGACAATGAATTGGAGGGATTACCGACCAGCCAGATGGCGATGCATCTGGAGCAGTGTGCGCAATGCCGTCGAGAACTAGAAATTATTCAATCGCAAAAACGGCTACTTGCCAGTGCGATCAAGAACGCCAATTACGACACAAAAACACTGCGTGCAGCGATCGAGTTGGCCACCATTCAGCGACGCTCGTTCCTCTTTTCTAAAGTGAACGTGCCAGGCTTACCAGCCTTGAGCTTAGCGGTTGGTCTCATAGTGCTTATCGGGTTAGGGTCATTACTGTATTTTCACGGGCGACTCGGAACAGCCCAGCTTAGTTCCCTCTACCTTGCTGCCGCTAACGACCATCGCACGAGGAGCACCGCTTCGGATGCGGCTGATTGGGTCCAGTCCGATTCCGCCATTACCGAGAGGGCAAGCACCTTCTTGAAGATGAACATGCGTCTGCCTCGTTCATTCGCCAGCGATTACTCGCTGGTGCGCGCTCGGCTTTGTCAGCTCAACGGAAAGAGTTTTCTCCACCTTGTCTATGAAGCACCGGACGGAAGCACAGCGTCTCTTTTTATCTGCCCCCACACGGGCGCATTACCTTCCGGCCAACAAACTTTGACGCTCGACAGTCGTACTCTAGAACTTACTCGAACCTCTGATCTAAGCGTCAACAGCACCATCAATACAGACTGCTTGCTTATCACGGTCGCCTCTGATGAAGCGGTAGCGACTGCTCTGCTGCTCAACGCGGCGAGCGCTTGATCGGATTCACTAGCCGTCATCCGTTTGCCGGCACCTTTGCAGCGTTGTTAATCCGCGACATGGAAAACAACGTCTATGCTCAGATCGGGCTGGTGACGCTCATCGGTCTCTCGGCCAAGAACGCGATCCTGATTGTCGAGTTCACCAAGGCTGAGTACGAGAACGGGAAACCGCTGATTGAGGGCGGCGTTGACAGGGAGCGGCTGAGGTTTCGCCTTATCCCGATGACTTCATTCGCGCTTGGTCTCGCTGCATGCCGCTGTGGGCGGCGTCCCGCTCCGGCGCGGTTGGGCGGCGCGTGATGGGCACTACGGTTAGTGGCGGAATGCTGGCCGCCGGCGCACTCGCTATTTTCCTTATTCCGTAACTTTCTATGTGTTGGAAAAGTTCAGGTTGGAGGTTTAATATGTCACAAACATACCCTTCCTTCCCGTGATTCAATCCCAACCCCCGGCTTAGTTAGCCTGCAGGAATAGCAATATCTTAGAGTTTTTGTAAAAACGAACCGACGAAGCGCGGGCAATTCCATTCTTCAATTCCCATCGATAATATGATTACGAATAGTCTGGCACCGCTAAGAGAAATAGAGAATAGCGGCTGAGGGACAAGTCATGAGCCGATACGATTTGATAGTGATTGGGGGAGGCTCAGCCGGGCTGGTAGTTGCCAGCGGGGTGGCGCAGCTTGGTGCGCGTGTCGCTCTCGTTGAAAAGAAATTGTTGGGTGGCGATTGTTTGTACACGGGTTGTGTTCCATCGAAAACGTTTATCCGCTCGGCTCGGTTTGCTGCGGATGTTCGCCGGGCGAAGGATTTTGGCTTCGCGGCCAGCTCGCTTGAATTCAAAGATGGCGCCTTCACCTCGATCACGGATCGAGTCGCGCGAGTTATTGAAGCTGTTGGCAAACACGATCGGCCAGAACGTTTCGAAGCCTGGGGGGTCGAGGTAGTCTTCGCAACGCCGCGCTTTCTGTCGCCACGCGAATTGGAGATCGTCGATGCCGATGGAGCCAAGCGAACAATTACTGCGAAACGCTTTTGCATCTCAACTGGATCGCGGCCTGCAATTCCTCCGGTCGAGGGCCTAAAGGAAGTCGGCTTTCTCACCAACGAATCAGTATTTCAAATCAAGAAGCTTCCGCAGTCGTTGACTGTCCTCGGTGGTGGGCCGGTTGGTTTAGAGCTTGGACAATCGTTTGCTCGCTTTGGCAGTAATGTCACGGTAGTCGAAATGGACAAGCGGTTGCTGCCGAAAGAAGACGAGGAAGTCTCAGCGAGTATTGAACAGATCATGCGCGCCGAAGGTCTGAACATTCTGCTCAACCACAGAGCGGTGCGCGTAACTACCGCAAACGCGCAGAAGGTATTGACGGTTGAGCAAGACGGTAAAGAAACGGCGTTGCACGCGGAGGAGATCCTCGTGGCCACGGGACGACGCCCAAACATCGAAGGACTGGATCTTGAAGCCGCAAGCGTGCAGTATGACAAACAACGCATCGTTACGGATGAGTACCTGCGGACCTCAGCGCGTCACATTTTTGCTGCCGGGGACGTGACGGGCCATTTTCCCTTCACCCACATGGCCGCTTATGAAGCCTCTGTTGTGATTCGTAACGCCCTGTTCTTTTGGCCGCTTCGGCAGAAGACCGACTTTCGGGTCGTGCCGTGGACCACATTCACTGATCCTGAGGTCGCGCGTGTTGGATTGGCTGAAAGCGAGGCGAAGGAGAGGTTCCGTGAAACCAACGTGCACGTCTATCGCATTGATTTTGCTGATAACGATCGGGCTCAGGCCGAAGAGGAAACCAAAGGATTCGCGAAAATTGTCTGTGAGGGCCGTAAGAACGAGATTGTCGGTGCACACATCGTCGGCGCGCATGCGGGGGAGCTGATCCACGAAGTCGTGTTGGCGATGAAGCAGCGACTTTCGATTACGGCATTAGGCAGCATGACTCACGTCTATCCGACGCTGACGCAGGTTAATCAGCAGGCTGGACTAGACGCCATACTCAAGAATCTTTTGGCCTACAAGAAGTGGCTGACGTACTACTTCGGAATTTGGCGCTGAGAGCCCAACGAGTCGATTCGGGGACTTAAACGATCTGGCATCTGCTGAAGAAGACTAAACGAATCACCTGGATAAAGTAATCGATGTACCGGAGGCCGAGACTCCCCAGCGCGAGGGGTCTGATGAAGTTGACTCGGCGCGAGGTGAAGTAGGGAACATTCTCAAGGCTCACGGCCTGCATCTGACAGTGCTAACTGTCCATCTGCACTTTTACCGCGAGTTGATGTTTAGTCGCTTTGAGTTGTCGCGAGCCGAGCATCGTGACTCAGACAAACTCGCAAATGAAAAAGTCACGATAGATGATTCCTCACCGGAAAGCACAGCACGTATTCACCTGGTTCTCGATAAAGCAAAATTAATTACCGTCGAGCCCGCATCAACCGTTTTCTTCGCGGGCGGTGGTTGAGGGGTCATTAACTTCTTCAGGTCTGAAGAAGCACTGAATCAATGGCTGGTTCGATACCCGGAACTCAAGGACAAACCGCACGGTACGATCGAACATACGCTGGAGGAAATTAAGAAGCGGCAGAAAATCTAAGTATGACGTTTGAGACGGTTGTCCAGGATCGCGCAGACTCGTTCGCTTTGAGATTTCCAAATTGGAACCTCAAAACTTATGCTTCGTAACAAGCATAGATTTCATCTGGCCAATTTGTAGCCGAAAATAACGGCAACTGACATATATGCCGTAAGGAATGGAAAGAGATATAAAAACCCCCCAGGTTTTCAGTGGATGCAGCTTTTGTTCGGGCTTAAAGGAACACATTAGAACCTCATAGAGTAATTGAGGCGAACGCTGCGCCCCATCTCCGGTGCTATCGCTTTGATGAACGACAAATGATTGCGATACAGCTTGTCGGTTAGGTTCTGTCCGCTCAGTGACAAAATGTGAGCCACTCGCTTGGTGACAAAGGCGTACGAGACGTTGAGATTGAAGAGACCGTAACCAGCGGTAGGTGTCTCATTGTCGAAGATACGAGTTTGCCGGTTCACCAATATCATTTCCGGTCGGACACTGAACGCTTTGTAGCGCCAGTCGAGTCCGAGCGTTCCGCGAAGAGGCGGGATTCGTGGCAACGGTTTGTTAAGTTCTGTAAGTTCCGCGCGCACATAGTCCGCTTTGCCGTTAAGCCACAGAGTGGGTGCAACCCTGGCTTCTAAACTCGCCTCTGTTCCAACGAAATGGCTCTTCGCTTGTGCGTAGTTAACGATAGGAAGATTTGATCCCGGATCGGTTGCGCCAGTGAATGCGGTGTAAACAAAGTTGCGCAGGTTGTAGTAATAAACGCTGCCCTCGAGGCGCAAGCGGCCTGTGTTGTGTCGCAACGAGAAATCAACGCCGTCGCCCTGCTCGGAGTCCAGGTTCGGATTGCCGATATCAAAAACGAGAATGCCCGGATGCGGCCCATTGTTATATAGCTCTTCGAGAGCTGGTGCGCGGAAAGAGTGTTGGTAGTTAGCTATGAATGAACCACCCGTCCAGAGGGGAACGCGCAGACCAGCACTACCCGAAAATCCCAGAAAGTTGCGCTTGCGGAAATTGCCTTCCGGGTTGTAGCCGTTCTGCTCGACGCGTCCTCCGAATTGAAACCCAATGCGCTCGAAGTCAACTCGCTCTAAACCAAAAACGGCAAAGGAATGTTGCTTTGTATGCGGCGCCGGTGCTTCAGCACCAATCGATTCATAGTCTCTGGTGAACCCCGAGAGTCCGAAAGTGCCAGAGAATTTACCGAACCGTCGATGGTTAAAGTTTGCACGATAATTGAAGTTCTTGTTGGTCGCAGTCGATTCGAGTTCGGTTACGTTTTCGTCTGATTCAAACTCGAACTCACGAGCCTTGTAATCGTTATAGCTCACGGCAACATCGACGTTCTCAATAAAGCCGTGTAGGTCGCGTAAACCGCCTTTGACTTGAAAGCTGTGGCGGCGTTCCCTCAGAGACTCGAAGTCGATTTCGTCCGGCTCGACAGGAATGCCGTGATTCAGGCGGTCATAGGAGTAACTAAATACAAGCCAGCCTTTGCGGGGAAACCAACCTGCGCCTCCGCTGACGTTGCCAATCCGAGCGAAGGAATTCAAAACTGGGCCTACAGGTGTGCGATAGTCATTAGCTTTCTGCGCCCCTCCGCTGCCAAAGACTAGGAAGTTTCTGACACCGTACTTAAAACCGCCACTCGCGCCCGCCTGCCAGTTATTCGTGCCGCCAAATGTCGTGAGATATCCGGACAGCCCTTTCTGATAAACGTCATTGGTAGAGATGCCGTTTACCACACCGCCGATAGCGTTGCTGCCGTAGAGTAATGTCGCGGGACCTTTAACTATCTCCACACGATCGAGCGAGAGCACATCAATCGGTTCAACCTCGTCGGCCGACTGCGAAGCGATACCTCCCACGCGTAGTCCATCCTGCAGCACCAGTACGCGATCGCCATCAAAACCGCGAATAACCGGTCGCCCGGAACCTGGACCAAAGCTCCTTTTCGCTACACCAGGCTGAGATTCAAGGGCGTCGCCGATGGAAATGGGGTTTCTCTGGGCCAACTCCAAGGCTCCCACCGACGCGACCGACTGATAAGAGGAACCGATCGCCTCGGCGGAGCCGGTCGCCGTCACTGTTACCTGCTCGCTCACCGGAGTGAGAGACAATTCAAAATCGACCGTCTGATTGCCGCCGGTGACCTCGACGCTCTTAACGACATCGGGTACGCGATCAAGGTGCGCGAACATCTGATACTTGCCCACGGGAATACCCTTGAATTCAAACGTGCCATTTTCATTAGTCAGCACATATCGCTTCAGCTCTGCGATTGTCACTCTTGCGTTTCGCGCCGGCGTACTTGAGGGCACGATGCTGATGGTCCCATGAATGGTTCCGGTTGCGGCCGGAGTTTGCGCAAAGGCGGTTACCGATAAGAATAGAATCCCCAGGATTGCCGAGAGAATGCCTTGAATTCGCATGTTAAAGTCCTCCCTAAGCGGCGGCGATATTAAAGATAGAAGAGCTTCCTAACTTGATCGGCTAAATGAAAGCGACTTTCAATTTCAAAACAAGAATAGCGAAAACAATTGGGTTGTGTCAACGAGTGTGTAGCAAGATTGTCAGGTGAGGGCATGCGACTGGTCCAGAGCCGGAGAGATAAGAAGGCAGCCAAGAAGTTCTTTCGCAAGCTCTTAAAGGGGTTGCGGTATGTCCCGGGTGTGATCCTTACAGACAAGCTGAAGAGTTACTCACTACCAGCCTGGGAAACTGAACGAGGAAGCCGTAACGGTTTAACCACCTCTTAAGAATTCTTCGGACTTCTTCTGAATGAGTCTCTGCCCCGCAGTTCCAGTTACTTTCATTCGCTTCAACGGCGCAGTCAATGGAGGCTGATTAAGCTTTCAAATCGATGCATTTTCATTGCCGCTCAACCTCAAAGTCTCGTTCTCAAGTGTTTCTCAAGTATTTCTCAAGGCGGACGAAATAAAGTTTAGCCGTTGTTCCAGGCATTCCATCCCCTTTCGCTTGTTTGGCACGGTTGCTCGGCGTGGCCCCTGCCATAGGTTTATCGCCGCAGAAGAGGTGACTATAATGAATAAGAAGCTGGCAAAAACTCATTTTTCGATCGCGCTCAGAGTCAGGCTGACGTTGTTGGCAGCCTTTTATTTGGTAGTTGGCATCGTTTCGATCTCTTTGGTTTCAACTTCGCAGGGCGCTACACCGACGTCGGGCACAGTCTCGGAAAGCAATCCAACTGTGACGTGGACCGGCGCGATTATGCCAGCCAACCCCGACCTGCTGAATTCGCCGAGGTGTGCAGGCACGGACGCCGGCAATTGCGACAACTTCAGTCTCACCGTTGTTCCTCCGTCGGCCAGTTATGGTCCTTACGTTGTCGAAATCCAGCTCCAGCCACAGGGCGACTGGGACATGGAAATTTACAATCCCAACGGTAATTACCGAACAGGTTCAGGGAACGGCGCTTACGCCGCTGAAGTCGTTACGCTTTACAATCCTCCCGCGGGTACTTACAGGATTGCCGCGTTTCCGTTTTCGCCCTTAGTCGGCCCAGACGGCAACAGCTACGCGGCCAGCGCCAAGCTTATGCCGCAGCCGCCCAGCGGCTCGGCGCCTCCGGGAATAGAGAACGTTGGGTACGCCAATTTTGCGTGCCCGGCTGGCCAAACATGCACCAGCGGCTTTGGCGAGCCTTCGATTGGTGTGAATTGGAAAACAGGAAATGTGATGTTTGCCGGCGGTGGCACACTCAAGACATTCCGCGTAAACAACTTTAATGATCAGGCTTCTCCACCGAGCGCGACCTGGACGAACGTCAGTGGAAACCAACACATCGCTACTTCGCCGCGCCTTTTTGCGGATCCAATTCTTTTTACTGACCCGCTGACCGGCCGCACCTTCGCAGATCAGTTGGAGGGCCTCACGCCCTTCTCAACGCTGGAATACACGGATGACGACGGCAATTTATTTATCCCCAGCCAAGGTTCGGGCATTGCATCGGGTGTCGATCACCAAACCATCGGCGGCGGCCCACTCGCGCCGCCGCTAACGCGCGATCCGAACCTGCCCAGACCTGCATATCCGAATGGTGTGTACTACTGCGCTCAAGCCCTCGGCCCGGCCAATTGCGCGCTGAGCTTGGACGGCGGTGAGACTTTCGGGCCGGCGGTCGAGGCATGGACCACCGAATGTGGCGGGCTGCACGGGCACGTTAAGGTAGCTCCAAACGACGGCACGGTTTATGTGCCAAATAAAGGCTGCGGCGGCCGGCAGGGGATAGCAGTCTCGACAAACAACGGGATTACCTGGACGATCCGAACGGTTCCCGGTACCAGCACTGGCGAAAGCGATCCTTCGGTCGGTGTTGCCACCGATGGAACTGTTTATTTCGGTTTTGTCGATGGTGACGGCCATCCAAAAATTGCGGTCTCGCACGATAAGGGAGTCAACTGGGACACACTAGGTGGCGCGAAGTTCATCGACGTTGGCATACAGTTCGGACTTCAGAATGCGGTGTTTGCAGCCGTCGTCGCCGGCGACCCGAATCGCGCTGCCTTCGCGTTTCATGGCACGCCGACAGCCGGCCCATTTCAGGATGCTAGCTTTACGGGTGTGTGGGATCTCTATATCGCGCACACGTACGACGCCGGCAGAACGTGGACGATCGTGAAAGCCACGAACGATCCTACGCAGCGTGGCTGCATCTGGCTCGGCGGCGGAAGCAATCCCTGCCGCAACTTGCTCGACTTCATGGATGCCGCGATTGACGAGGCGGGACGGGTGATCGTTGGCTACGCGGACGGATGTACTGGAGGTTGCGCCACCGATCCGACCAGCACTGCCAAATCGGTATGGGGCACGATTGCCCGACTCTCGGTAGGCAAGCGAATGTTCGCGGCGTTCGATCCCCAACCGGAGCCTAGCCCGGAAGGCTCAACTTTTTACTTTCATGGAACGGCACAAGACGAAGCGAACAAGCAGCTCACGTTGGTGGACGGGACAAATCGCGGAACCGCAACTTGGAGCTCGAGCGCGCCAACCGGCACAGTTCCGGTCACGCAGCAAACTCACGAGCGCGCTAATCATGATTTCGTGGGTAACCCGCTCGCGGCTTACTGGCGGAATTCTTTCTCGGGATCTATCAATGGCAATGTTAGTTTGACCTTGTACTTGAGCACCCCGAATGCCGAAACGACGGTATTTGGGGACAGCCTTGAAGTCAGTGTCTTCGCTGATCCCGACTACGTGTCGGGTCGGGTGCAACCACAACATCTCATCGGCAGAGGAGAGATACCGCTGAGCAGTGTCGGACCGGCTCCTGCGCCGTTCACGGGGAGCATTGCTGTTAACGGTATTGTTGAAGGCGAATTGTTAATACAGGTTAAGCCAATCTTTCTCGATACCGGCGCTGAGATGTTGGTCCATTACGATTCAACCAGCACCACTTCGAGGTTCACTGTAACCGGTTTGAGTCCGCTACCGAGTCCGACTCCGACGCCGTCCGCGTCTCCGACACCCACCCCGACTGGAACACCTGATACTTGTACGACCACTCCATCGTATTCCATCCACATGTCGCCGCCGGGATTCGGCGATGACTGGGGCGAGCCGTCGATTGGCGTCAATTGGAATACGGAGCAGGTTTTCAACGGCAGGCCGAACGGCGGCACGGTAATGTCCTTCGGCGGATCCGGTGACGGAAACTTTCCCAATACCACTGGCCTGCGAATTATTTTCAATGATACGAATCCGTGGTCGCCACTCGCCACATGGGAGCATACGGCGCCGATGCCAACAGTTGGCGCGCCGCGAGTTTTCGGCGACCCAATTCTTTTTACAGACCATGAAACGGGAAGAACGTTCTTCACGCAACTCATCGGCTTGACGCCGGCGGGCTCTACAACCGCCATTACGGACGACGATGGCCAGAACTTCACTCTGAGCGAGGGTTCGGGCCTGCCGTCAAGCGTTGATCACGAAACCTTTGGCGGCGGTCGCTTCGCGCCGCCGCTCACGGGCGGTCTTACTTACAAGAATGCCGTCTATTACTGCTCGCAAAGCGTTGCCGACGCGACGTGCTCACTTAGTGTTGATGGTGGCGTGACGTTCGGACCAGGCGTGCCTATCTACGCGGTAACCGATTGCACAGGACTGCATGGTCACATCAAGGTGTCTCCGATGGATGGCACGGCGTACATTCCGAACAAAGGATGCGGCGGTGATCTGCCTTTCCACGAGAACAGCAAACAAGCGGTTGTTTTGTCCGAGAACAATGGCCTGACGTGGACCGTTCGTCCGGTGACAACATCAACGGGTGACGGAAATGGCACGAAGAGTGATCCATCTTTGAGCATTGCCACCGATGGAACGCTGTATTTCGGATATCAAGCCAACGACGGGCATCCGCGCATTGCCGTGTCTAAAGACAAAGGACAGACCTGGATCAATGACACCGACGTCGGCGCAGCTTTCGGGATTCAAACGGCCTTATTCCCGGCAGTAGTAGCAGGTGATCCGGATCGTGCGGCGTTCTCTTTCTTTGGCACTACCACGCCGGGCGACAACTTCCATTGCGGTAACGGAGACGACTGCAGCGACGATCTCGGCAACAATCCGCAGCCTCCCTTTACCGGAGACTGGTACCTGTACATCGCAACTACTTACGACGGCGGGCAAACGTGGACGACCATTAACGCCACACCGGGCGATCCGATCCAGCGCGGCGGTATCTGCGGCACTGGAACCTGTCGAAACTTGCTGGACTTCTTTGATGCCACGATCGATAAAGAAGGGCGTGTTTTGGTGGGATACGACGACGGTTGTATTACTGCCAAGTGCGTTGCCGGAGGCGACAATGACTTTACCGCTAAGAATGCAATCGCCCGACAGTTAAGCGGTAAGCGGATGTTCGCGGCTTACGATTCGTGTCCGACTCCGACGCCGACACCGACACCGACACCACCACCACCGGTGTGCATCGAGGACAATGACGCACGCGTGGCTTATTCAGCGGGGTGGCACCTGGTGGATTACGCCGCCGCCAGCGATGGACACTTCCGGTATCACAGTGGCAACAGTCCGAATCACTCTGCCAGTCTCGACTTCAGCGTACCTTCGGGCAGCACTGGCTCCCTTAGCTACGCCTTTGCCAAGAGTCCAAAAGGCGGCACCGCCGATGTCTACCTCGACGGTGTGTTGAAGACCACCATCAACTATGCCGGCAGCGCTGGCAGCACACAGGCGCCCGAATTTAAACCTGAGTACAAGGTGCAGTTCGGAGGGCTGGCGGAAGGCAATCACAAGCTGGAGATCAAGAATATGAGGGACGTGGTCTATGTCGATCAGTTCTGTCTGACCAGCTCCACGATAACGTCACAACCAGCCACGGGTCCCGGCAACACGAGCAACCAGTCGGGCAACGCTTCGCCCGGACAAACCACGAGCACTAATTATCAACCGCAATCGGGATCGCAGGAGATGTCGGTGACGGTTGAGTCTAGTCTCAATGTGCCATTTAAGATTGCTCTGGTCAGCCCGTCAGGCCTCACGCTGCAAACGGTTGATTCAGTTACCGGCTTAGCAACTATCACTCAGCCGGTAACACAAGGCGGCACATATGTAATCAAGGTCGTCAACGTGAGTCTGGGTCCACTACAGTTCACGACGACCGTCACGCCGCTGGTTGCGCGTTAATGTCTGGGGACGGGAGGGCATGCTCGGTCAGAGCATGCCCTCGCCATTGTTGGGGGCGAATGCGCATTGCTCGCAAAGAGGGTTATCCGTTACCTGCAGAAGAAACGGAGATTCAAACATCAGAATCAGTTGAATTCTTCTGTCCACAAGGAGCAAAGGAGTTAACATGAAAGTCATTCATCGCGCACAAGGACACCGCTGGTTTTTATTTATTCTATTAGTTCTCACTCTGGCAGCCGCGTTTGGCTCAAGCAGGTTCATTGCACGTTCCTCGCTGGCCGCGTCGCCGGAGAGTGGCACGGTCTCACCGACAAGTCCAACCGTCAGTTATACAGGCGGGCCTTTTTTGGGAATTAATCAGACCAACACGGCGGACAGCGCCACGATCACGTGCACACCAGCCACGCCGTGCGATGACTATGGCCTCGCCATATCGCTGCCATCCGGCGATCCGAACTCTTACGTCTTCGAGGTGACGGTTTCATGGACAGACAAAGCAACGCCGACGACCTCGCATAACGATTTCGATCTTTATGTTTATGATGCAAACGGGAACGTCGTGTCGGGAAACTCGGGCGCGACATCCGCGAATCCCGAACGGGTCACAATCAGTGTGACAGGCGGCAGCTACAAAATTCGCGTATTGCCTTTTGACGTGAATATCGGCCCCAGCGGTGATACTTACAATGCAACGGTTACTTTATCGTCGGTCCCGGGTGGGCCACCTTTTCCAACACCGCCGCCTCCTGTCCCTGACGTGCCGCGTTATCAGAATTACGCGGCGCCAAACGGCTTGGGCACAACGGCGGGCGAACCCTCGATCGGTGTTAACTGGCCAACAGGAAAAGTATTTATCGGCTCAGGGCTGCAAACGTTGCGCGTTACGTTTGACGATTCGTGTTCATCCTCAGCAAAGACGACGTGGGAAGATAAAAGCGCGCCAACTTCGATAACCAGCCTCGATCCCATTCTGTTCACCGATCATAATGGCTTGGCAAGCGATAGAACTTTCGTTTCTCAACTGACGGGCCAAGATAGTCTTTCGTCATTCACCGACGACGATGGCGAGTCATGGACGCCAAGCCAGGGTGGTGGTATTCCGTCAGGCATCGATCATCAAACCCTTGGTGGCGGACCTTACCGCACCGACATGGCTGCTGTTCCGCCCGTGGTTCCGCCGCCGCATCCTGTTTATCCAAATGCGATTTACTACTGCTCGCAGGATTCAGTGGTGTCGTTCTGCGCTCGCAGCGACAATGGCGGGTTAACTTTTGGCGCCGGGGTGCCGATTTACAACACGACGCAGTGCGGCGGAATTCACGGCCACGTGAAAGTAGCGCCGGACGGCACCGTTTATGTTCCGGATAAGAGCTGCGGCGGGAAGCAGGGCTTCACCGTGTCGAAAGATAACGGCGTCACGTGGACGGTGGTCACTGATCCGTCGAGCAAGAACACCAGCAAGTTAGTTGATCCTTCAATCGGAATCGGCAAGAACGGCACTGTTTATTTCGCATATGAAAGCGGCGCGGATGCGAGCGGTAGTTTTCCGCCAAAGGTCGCGGTCGCACGACGAAATGCCGACAGCACATACACGTGGTCAAACGATCAAGTGCTTGGCGGAGAGTTCGCAATCAAGAACGCTGTCTTTCCGGCAGCCATTTCCAGCGCGTTCAACCCATCGGCTGTTGATGCCGACGATAATCGCGCAGCCATTGCTTTCCTGGGTTCGACAGCGCCAGGTGATTATACGAACACGTCCTTCCCCGGTTCTTGGCATCTGTTCATCTCTACCACGTTTGATGGAGGTGTAACCTGGAAGACTGTGGACGCGACGCCAACTGATCCGGTGCAGCGAGGATCGATATGCACGTTGGGTACTGTCGATTGCAATCACGTGCCGGACGATCGAAACCTGCTCGATTTCATGGATGCGACGATTGATCGCCAAGGGCGTGTACTGGTCGGGTATGCAGACGGCTGTATCGGCGGTTGCGTCAATGGAACGGAAAACTCTTTCACCGAACTGGCCACGATTGCCCGACAATCCGGCGGAAAGCGACTTATCTCCGCGTTCGATCCCTCAGAGCCTGCTTTGGCGGGTGCGCCCATTGTCACGGCAGTGTCTGACCAGTCCGGTATTCACCTGTCCTGGCAAGCGCCAGACAACGGCGGCTCAGCCATCACCGGTTACAAGGTGTACAGGCGAGCCGACGGCAGCGCGCAGCAATCTCTGATTGCGAATCTGGGAACACAAACGACCTTCGATGATTTCAACGCCGCGCCGGGAGTCAAATATTTCTACAGCGTGTCGGCCATCAACGCTGCCGGCGAGGGTCCGCAGTGCGGAGAAGTCACGCCGGTTCCGCTACCACCGGTCACGTCATGCAGCGTCCCGGGCAGCAGTTTGGTCCAGGATGCGGCGGGCGATGCCACGCCCCCGAATCCAGCGCTCGACATCCGCGAGTTGTTTGTGGCTGAACCTTTCGATCCGGCAAATCCAAACGCCAACAAGTTAGTTTGGACTTTGAAGGTCGGGAGTTTGGCCATCGTTCCGCCTAACAGCCAGTGGTACATCATCTGGGATTTTGGAAAAGGCTTGCGGAAATATGTGGCAATGAAAACGGATGGCGCCGGCGTGCCGGCGTACGAATATGGCCATGTCGGTCCAGCTCTGTCGCCAACCAGCCCTGACCCCGACGCGAACAAACCTTTTCCGGAGGGCGCTGCTGATTCGGGATCGATAAATGGTGATGGAACAATCACTATCACAATCTCCAACAGCAAAGTTGCCGACACAACTTTCAAAGGCGCGGGAGAGCCCAAGCGCGGATCGACATTAGCGAACATCAGCCCGCGCACGTTCAGCGGTACCGGCAATATTAACGTAACCGGCTCAACCGCCACAGACAATACGGTGAACACCCCATCGTATACTTTGGTCGGAAACAGTTTCTGTCGTCCGCAAACGGCGCCGACCGCAGTCCTGACTGCGGCTCCGCTTTCGGGTTCGGCTCCGCTGGTGGTGAACTTTGACGGGTCGGCTTCTTCCGATCCCGACGCGGGAGATGCGATCGCGTCTTACACGTTCGACTTTGGTGACACTTACTTCGTCACGCAATCGAGCCCGACAATCTCTCACACGTACACCGCGAACGGAGTGTACACAGCGAAGCTCTATGTGACGGACACCCGCGGCAAGGTTAGTAATTCACCTGCGAGCGTGACGATCACCGTGAACGAGCCATCGCCTTCGCCGACACCGCCGCCCTCGTGCATTGAGGATGATGATTCGCGCATTGCCTATTCAGGCGGATGGCACTTGATCAACTATACCGGCGCAAGCGACGGTCACTTCCGGTATCACAGCGGCAACAGTTCAAATCACTTTGCCAGTCTGGACTTCAGTGTGCCTGGCGGAAGCACAGGCTCGATTACTTATTCATTTGCAAAGAGCCCGAAGGGCGGCACTGCCGATATCTATCTGGATGGTGTCCTCAGGCAAACAATCAACTACGCCGGCAGCGTGGGATCGACTCAAGCGCCGGAGTTCAAACCTGAATACAAGGTGCAGTATGCCGGGCTTTCCGCAGGTGCGCACAAGCTGAAGATTAAGAACATGAGCGGCGTGGTCTATGTCGATCAGTTCTGTCTGGCCAGCTCGACGTCAACGTCACAACCGGCGAGTGGTCCCGGCAACACTGCGAACCAATCGGGCAGCGCTTCAGCAGGCCAAACTGCGAGCAGCAATTATCAGCCGCAGTCTGGCTCGCAGGAGATGACCCTGACGGCTGAATCGACTTTGAATGTGCCGTTTAAGGTGGCGGTAGTCGATCCTTCGGGCTTGACGCTGCAAACAGCGGACGCGGTCGCGAGCATTGCTACCCTGACCGTGCCGGTCAATCAGCAGGGCGTTTATGTCATCCGGGTGGTGAACCTGAGTCTTGGCCCAATCCAATTCACCACGACTACTACGCCGTTGGTCAAACGCTGAGAGCAGTGGGGGGTCGCAAATTCTTGCCGCCCCCACTTGAATCAAGCACGGAGTTCTCAGCTGTCATGCAGGCTTTCATTCGGGAAGAACACTGTTGCTTTTGAGAAATGGCCGTCGGCGTGCGGGAGCAGCAAAACGAAGTCTTTCGCATTCACTTTGCAGTTTTCTGTTTCGCACTATAATCGTTAACGAACCGCTGGAGGGCAAGGTCTGACAAGGGTAACCAAACTCTGCAATTTGGAGGGAACGCATTGATGCTCATCAGCACGCAAGGTTCTTTATATTCATTAATCGTTTTGCTCGCTTTCGTGGCGGCGAGTTGCAAGAAGCAGCCGACTCCGCCACCAACTTCGCCTTCACCGTCGGCCGCAACCGCCGCTACCACAGGGACGAAGGATGCTACTAGCTCAGCCTCCAATGCGAATGCCTCGTCCTCAGTCAAGGACCAAGTTGACGCTTGCAAGCTCCTCACCGGTGACGAGATCAAATCCGTGCAGAACGATATGCTGAAAGACACGACCGCGAGCCAGCCTGGTGGCGGGGATTTCGTTACCAGCCAGTGTTTTTATACGACGAGCAACTTCGTGAACTCAATCAGCCTCACGGTGACTCAGCAGCGTCCGAACGCCGGCGCCCAAAGCATCAGAGAGTTCTGGAAAGAAAGATTCGGGCGCGGGGAGAGCCGAGAAAAGGAACGCGAGAAGGAACGTGATCGCGACAAAAGCGCTAAGCCCAGTGAGGAAGAAGAAGAGGGCCAGCCGCCGGAACGCGTCACCGGGATCGGCGACGAGGCATACTCAGTGGGCAACGCGAAGATCGGCGCACTCTATATCCTGAAAGGGGATAAGTTCCTGCGCATAAGCATCGGGGGATCCCGCAGTCAACCCGAGAGAATCCGGAAGATGAAGGCGCTGGCGCAACACGTCATCAAGCGACTCTGACGCGGGTCGGCGGCCGCTGCCGTTCAAAATTGGGAGGCTGTCTCATTCGTTCAAACTAGTAAACGTCGCTGCCGAATGGAGGTGCCTGACGATGAGATTATTTTTCGGCTCGATCTTTAGGGCAATTTTACTTTGCTGAATCGCCGCGGGTGAACGCCTTCTGGCTTACAGTTGTGAGGAAGCGCGCCGGATGACCATCACAGACTTGGAGCGCCGGAATTCGGCGGCAGGTTTCCGCCTTGCGGCACCCCCTCATCACTCGCCTGCACCAAGCCATCTTCCATGATTCCGCTTTTCAGCATCCGCACTATAAGCCACCGCACGCGCTCGTCGGCGAGGCGATGTCGCAGAAACTTCAGCAGCCACTCTTGATCAGGGACGGCTAATTACACCCTTTCGACTCGTAGCCCGCTTGGCTCAGCAATTGAGCGAGTTATTGGCCTTTGGAAAGGTCCGCCTTGACTCAAGATTAATTTTGCAGCTTCTTTTCATTGCTCAAGGCTTGCAACCGACTAAGATTCCGAGCCCCCCGGTCATTGCCAGCGGGA
>DASXQM010000055.1:0-17872 GCA_036507195.1 Pyrinomonadaceae bacterium
TACGCTTTATCTTCAGTCCGCTGATTTCGTTTCATCTCTTGCTCTCAGGAAGAGTAATGGGGCAAACCTCTTTAAGGGATTCTAAGCGGGAGGACTCAACTATCTCAGTGAATCTCGTGTCGAAAGCCGGGCGTCAATTGACCATGCGCCTGCTCCGACGATTAGCAGCAAAATAGAACCGAGTAGCATCGCATAGTCAACGCGCGCTTCGTGTGCCATGCTCCAGAAGCCGTACGTGGGCAATTTGCTCAGGCTGAACCGCCAGAAACCATGCCCCAGGAGGATAGGTATTTTGGTCGAGAGAATCGCCATCGAAATGTCGATAATCAAAGGAATAGCGGCCAGCCTCGTCAATAGACCAAGAGTGATTAACGTTCCGCAAATGATCTCAATCACGCCAACGAAGGGCGCCATTACTTGCGGCGCTGGGATTCCGATCTTGATGAAGCGCCCCCCAACATGAATAACATGAAAGTTACTTGCCGCAAGGTCTCCTATTTAGTGGCAGCCGGACTCATCTGCGCCGCAATTTCTTGTAGATCACCCTCGAATGTAGAAGCACCTGCTAATGCTACTCAATCGGCAATAGAATATGTCCGACAGGCGGACCAGATGTATGCGCAACGAGATGATCTGGTGCGAGTTCGCCAGGGGATCATCTCGCTCAACCAACCTCTCATCACTGACCCGAGCAACTACGATGCCGCATGGCGACTAGCCAAGTTCAATTATTATCTGGCAACTCATACGGATAACAGTGACGAGCGCGACAAAGCATTTCGCGAGGGTATTGAGGCGGGAAAAGTTGCGGTCAAATTACAGGCTGGGAAGCCGGAAGGGCATTTCTGGCTGAGTGCTAACTACGGCGCAGCCGCACAAACAAGCACGATCGCTGGGCTTGCGACTGTTGACGACATCCGCAATGAGATGGAGACGGTGCTCCGGCTAGATGAGGGCTACCAGAATGGCAGCGCCTATGCAGCGCCTATATGGTGCTTGGTTTAGTTTATCTCGAGGCGCCGAAGTTGGTGGGCGGCGATCCGCAAAAGGCAGTTGAAGAAATGGAAAAGGGTTTGCGCTTTGGAGAGACCAATGCATTTCTGCGGTTGCATTTGGCTGAGGCTTACCTAAAGGTGGGACGCACGGCTGACGCCCGCCGGCAACTCAATTCAATCATCTCCATGAAGCCCGATCAAAATTACTTGCCTGAATACAAAGAGGCTGTCAATGAGGCCCGCAAGCTGTTGGAGCAAACCGGATGAGCCAGGTGATTTAGCAACGATTTCTTTGATTCCGGCCTTGATTAAACCCGGTAGTTGTTATGACGGTCAAATATGTTCTTTATTCTTATGTTCGAGGATCGATGCCCAAACCTCACGAGCTTTCTGTTCGGGAAGGCGCACACCTGCCAGCTCTTTGATCATTCGCCGCTCGTGGCGCCCGCTCGCCGGGTTTGTTGCCTTAAGCATCCGTTCAATCACGTAGTCCAAGCGAAAAGGCAGCATTCTTAGATTCTCCCTCTTTCTGATTGTCTTGACCGGTTTTCACTCGCCGCTGGCGAATCAAACCAACGCTATCTTCTGACGTTAAAGGTAATCAGCAGCGAAGTGAAATGCTCCTTAGCTTACTCGCGTCACGTCACCTGACTTCGGCAGATACTTCTTAGCCTTTTCACACTCTTCGGCGAGTTCAACCACCTTCCCTATGAAGAGGTGAAGACCTTCCAGCGTTACACCCTGCTCACGCCTCAGGCGGCAGAGCACTGAAGCACTGTCGCTATCAATGAAGCTGATGCTCGCGAGATCGAGCGTCACCGAACGGCCGGTTTGGCCGGTAACATCGCGGCAAATCTTTTCCAGTAACTCTGCATCTCTCAAGTGGAGCGTGCCTTCAACTTTGAGCACGGTCGCCTGGTTCTCAATATCAGAACTATCAAGCTGATCACCCTTCCCTGCGACCGTGAGCTTCCTCGCCCCGTCTCTGGCGTTCTCGACCTGTGTAATACGCGTCGGCATCTGTTCCCTTCAATTCCCGTGCTCCGGTCGGACCCTTGCAGATCTCCTGATCTGGCACTCACGTCGTTGGTTTGGTGCAATTGCCTTGCCACCGTTGGAAGGAGCGGAGCGGCCTGCCTTTAAGTGTTGGAGAGGGAGGCGTTAAAACCTCCGATCAGGATTAGCAACAGAGCCATTAGGCGCATCGGCTAGAAAAGCTGTGACCGCGGTCCGCCAGGTGGCCGTATATTGTCAGCTTTACGATCCAATTTGCGAAAATCAGCGCGGTTGCCCGAATATAGTCGGTGAAGTATTCTCTGTGCCAAGCTCGGAAATCAGGTGTGCCGGAAACTGCAACAGGCCGACGTTCTATTCGGGGGAAGTAAGACGTGAACTCCACTACCGCTCAGGTCGCTGTCGCCGACGAGCAAACAAAGAAATATCTGACGCTGCTTGAACTCTCGAAAGCCATAGCCTCACATCGCGACTTGACCGGCCTGTTCCATGACCTTGCTTGCCGCTTGCGGAATCTCTTCGATTTTAGCCATCTCGGCGTGTTGCTCCATGACGGGGCTCGAAACGTCATGCGGTTGCACCTTTTGGAAACATGCGAGCCAACGCAGTGGCAAGCACCCACCGAGGTTCCGATGGAAGGTTCAATCGCCGGCTGGGTTTGGCAGAACCAGGAACTTGTTGTCGTTCGCGATCTCGAATTGGAAGATCGCTTTCCAGTCGCGAAAACCCTGCTCAAGGATCCGGTCAAATCAGTTTGCAGCCTTCCCTTGACTACCGCGCACCAGCAATTGGGGGTTGTAACCTTTTGGAGCGAAAAAGCAGGCGCTTACGACCAACTCGATCTGGAATTCGCGAAACTGGTGGCCGCCCAGATAGCAGTTGCGGTAGAGGCCCAGTGTCATCAGCGCAAGCTCGCGCGGGAACGCGATCATTCAAAACTACTGCTGGAAATAAATAATACGTTAGTGTCGAATCTCAATTTGCGAGAACTCTTATCTGCTATCTCCGCGTGTCTCAGACGGGTGATGCCGCACGACGTAGCTGGCCTGGCGCTCTTTGATCCCGGAATTAATAAGCTACGGGTCACTGCTTTGGAGTTCCCTGCGAACGAAAACCTCTTCGATGAAGATGAGATTATTGACCTTGAGGGCACTCCCGCTGGACTCGCTTTTACCACTCGACAACCCGTCCTGAGCGGCTTGGAACATTCGACCGACCCGGTGGGGAAGCGTGCTGGTTTGAAATCCGGCTGCACGGTTCCGCTTATTTCCCGTGATCGCGCGCTGGGCATTCTCGGCGTTGCCAGTCTCCGCGAAAATGCGTTTACTGACGACGACTCAGAGTTGCTCAACCAGGTCGGCAAGCAGGTGGCGATTGCGGTAGAGAACGCTCTGGCGTTTCGCGAGATCGATGCTCTGAAAAACCAATTGCGGGAAGAAAAGCTCTACCTCGAAGAGGAGATTCGCACTGAATACAACTTCGAAGAGATTATTGGTAACAGCCCGGCCCTCAAGCGTGTCCTGCAGGACGTAGAGACGGTTGCGGCTACTGACTCAACTGTATTGATCTATGGTGAAACCGGCACGGGCAAGGAGCTGATCGCCCACGCCATTCACAATTTGAGCCCACGCCATGAACGGACTTTGGTCAAGGTGAATTGCGCGGCCATTCCGACCGGTCTGCTTGAAAGCGAGTTCTTTGGTCACGAGAAAGGAGCCTTTACAGGAGCGATTGATCGACGCGTTGGACGATTCGAACTGGCAAACCAGGGAACGATCTTTCTTGATGAGGTCGAGGACATTCCGCTCGAGTTGCAATCGAAACTGCTTCGTGTGCTTCAGGAGCAGGAATTCGAACGCTTAGGCAGCTCGCGCACGCTGCGCGTATCGGTTCGGGTCGTGGCTGCTACTAATAGTGATCTTGCTGAACTAGTCGCCGCAAAGAAATTTCGCAGCGACCTTTATTATCGTCTGAATGTTTTTCCGATTAATGTACCGCCGCTACGCGAGCGCTCCGAAGATATTCCCATGCTGGTTCATTTTTTTGCGCAAAAGTTCGCGCAACAGATGAAGCGACGAATCGAGAGCGTTCCAAAAGAGACGATGGCGGCGCTCACCAGTTATCACTGGCCGGGAAACATCCGGGAGTTACAAAACCTTGTCGAGCGAGGCGTTATTCTGTCCCGCGGTTCAAGTCTCGAGATACCGCTTGCGGAGTTGAAGCATTCGAACAAAGCGACAAATCATGCTAACGGATCGGCGACCCTCGAAGCAGTTGAGCGCGAGCACATACTGAAGGTCTTGCGCGAGACTGGTTGGGTGATTGGCGGTTCGGCGGGTGCCGCTGCTCGTCTTGGGTTGAACCGGACGACGCTAAATAACAGGATGCGAAAGTTGGACATTACCCGGCCTCGCCCAGAATAGCTCAACTTATTCCTCATTCCGCTCTACTGTCTACGGAGAAACTTGAGCTTCGAGTGACCGGCAACGGCGACATAGACTATTCGTCATCTTCAACCAATCGGGCAGTCTCTGTGTCCTGGGCCGCCCCACCTAACTTCTCCACGCCGAAAAAACTTACGTTAAGAGTGTGTAGGTCCGAGTCCGGTTGTGTCTCAAACCGCCCCACCACGGTAAGCCGCCCATTGTGGTTATCAACGCTGACTACCGTCCCGAAGAAGGAAGCAAATGTGCCCTCCCTTAAGCGTACGGCATCGCCTTCCGAAAACTCATGTTTATTATCCATATACCGCCCAGGTGAATCAGTAACTAAAAATCCGCGCGCTTCTTTAGTCTAAATTTAGGACAACAGCGCCGACCTCTGCCCTATTGTCAGGATAAGGTGGGTGACGGCGAACGGCTGTCGTCGGAGTTATGATTCTTGTGTACGAGCTTGACTTACATGTTTGGTTGGAGACGCTCAGTTTTTGGCGGTGAGCACCGCTAAGTCACCCACAACCTCTTCCTGATAAGGCGCGGTAAGCTGTACGTTGTAGTGATCCATGAGCCACAGTTCGGGAATGATTTCAGCAACCAGCTTGCCATCGTCGAAGACTCTCACCATCGAACTTTCCGAAACGACAATAGCAACTGCATCGGTAACTTGAGAGATCGAAGCTCCTGCCAAGTGACGACTGGCCATTCCGTAGGGCAAAGCGACATCCGACGCCGCCGCATCCAAATAGCGACAAGCCGAAACTACGATGCCCTGGTCCGAAACGACAAAGGCACCGTCAAGCTGTGCGAGTTCCTTTATTGTGCCACGGAGGTTTGGATCTCTAATCTGTCTCGCCTGCTCAGTATGCCCTGCAAGTGGATCCAGAATTAACGGGCGCGAGCGGGCCAGCACTCTATCAGCGTCTCCAAAGGTGAAGAGGGTTCCAATACGGCGACCTTCGCGACCTTCGCGTGCAATCTCGACGGCTAACTCGATCGTCGGTTCGAGATTCTTCTTGTTGCACCGGCGCACCCGACGGCAGATTGATTTGAACATTCCGCTGCTGCGACCGTTCGCCGAAATGTCGCCGACCAAGGGTAGCGGTTGACGCGCTGACAGCGGCCTGTCATTGCTTCCGCCGTTTGGCGCCTGGGTGTCATCAGGCATTATCTTTTCGCTTTCGTATGCTGGCGTGTCGGCTTTAGCGATTTCAGAAGCAAAAAGGATCTCGTCAACGTAACACCAACGCCAGTTCTCGCCCGGCTCGAGAGATTCGATGACCGGGTGGTTGGTTAAATGAAAATGCGCCGTAGCATGTTTGTTTTTAGAGTCATCACAACAACCAACCTGCCCGCACGTAAGACAAAGCCGCAGATGCACCCAATCATCCCCAGCACGCAGACACTCTTCGCAGCCAGCAGCGCGCGGGGTCAAGGTCCGAATCTGATCAAGATGAGTGCAAGTCTTTACCACGACTTCCCTTAGGCGAACGATGACCTGACGTTACTGTTGCCAACCGCCGCCAAGGGCTTTGTATAGTTGGACGAGCGACAACAACTCGTTACGTTTCGTCTGCGCCAGATTCAGTTCGGCGCTGAATAGCGAAGTGTCGGCTATCAGAGCATTGAGCAAGGTATCCACTCCTCCCTCATATCTCAGATGGGCCAGGCGCGAGGCATCCCGCAAGGAATCGACCAGCAATTCCTGCTGAGTGCGGACTTCTCTTATGCGTCGGTACTGGACCAAAGCATTGGACACATCCCCAAATGCGATCTGGATGGTTTGTTGATATTGAGCGATCGCGTACTCGCGCTGTGCCTTTTGGAAGTTGACATTCGACTTTAGTCGACCGGCGGTAAAGATCGGTTGCGTAATCTGCGGAATGAGGGACCAGGCTCTACTGGGACCGCTAAACAAATTCGACAGTGAATTGCTTTGAAATCCAAAGGCGCCCGTCAGACTAATGGTCGGGAAGTAAGCTTTCTTTGCAGCAGAGACGAGAGCATTTTCGGAGATCAGAAGCTGTTCCGCCGACCTGATGTCCGGCCGCCGCTCAAGTAGCGAAGAGGGCAAGCCGGGGGGAACAGCCGGCAGCTCCTTCTGTTGCGAAAGTGAACCGCCACGCGGAATTGGCCCAGGATTACTTCCCAACAATAAGCTAATCTGGTTCTCGGTCTGTTCGATCAGGCGTTCGGTGTCGGGGATAGTCTGCGAAGCCTCGTAGACGAGCTGTTCAGATTGTCGTACGTCTAACATGGTTGCGAGTCCGCCCTGCTGTCGCGCCGTGATGAGTCGCAGTGACTCTTGCCGGGCGGTGAGTGTTCGTTTGGCGATTTCGAGTTCAGTATCCAACTCGAGCAGGTTGAAATAGTTGGTAGCAACGTCGCTTACTACAACCGTGGCTACCGTCTTTCGGTCCTCTTCGGTGGACTTTAGTTGCGCGCGCGCCGCTTTTGTCTGCTGGCGGCGCCGGCCCCATAAGTCAACCTCAAAAGTGAGGAGACTCAAGAAAACCTCCCCGAACGAACGTTTGCTGCCCGATTGCCCGGCCACGTTTGCGTCAGTGTTCGCTGAGGTGCGCGTGGTCGTCAGATCGGCACCCACATCAAACTGTGGAAACTGATTGGATCGGGCAAGGCCAACGTTTGCACGTGCCGCGTTAATGCGTGCAACAGCCAAGCGCAGATCGTAGTTCTGGTCCATTGCTGTTCTGACCAGCTTCTGTAGCTCTTCGTCTTTGAAAACTTCAAACCATTTGAGGTCTCCGATAGAAGTCTGATCAGTCGGGGCGACAGCGTCGGCACCGCGGAATGTGTCAGGCGTGTTGACAGCCGGACCCTCGTATTTCTTTTGGCCGGCCACATTGCCCGCGAACAGATTTACGACAATCACCGCAGCTATTAGTTGTTTCCTCATCGTTACGTTTCAAAAACCCTTTTCATCTCCGTTTAGAATTGGCACTTGTGCCACGGTTGGGCGGACAGGTCCGCTTTCTAAACGGATGTTGTTCTTGATGCCGCCCCACTCAATCTCCAGTTGCCGGCTCGGGTGTTGAAGCACCGATGTCGGGCGCGTGTTTCCTGCTAAACCTCATCGAGAACTTTTCCATCAAATAGAAGGAAACCGGAATAATGAAGATCGCTATCGACGTGGCCGCCAGCATTCCTATGATCACAACAGTTCCGAGAATCCGTCGCGCAGCCGCTCCTGAGCCGGAAGCGAACCATAGCGGCAAACAACCCAGAATGAACGCTAAGGAGGTCATTAGGATCGGCCGCAGTCGCAATCGCGCACCTTCAAGTGCCGCGTCAACCAGGTCGCGGCCTTTTTCCAACTCAGCCTTTGCAAACTCGACAATCAGGATCGCGTTCTTCGCGGCGAGCCCAATTAACACGATCAGTCCAATCTGAGCGAAGACGTCCAGGTCATAACTCCTCAATAACAGACCCAGGAACGCGCCAAAAATCGCAATCGGCACCGTAAGAAGAACTGAGAAAGGCAGAGTCCAACTCTCATAAAGAGCCGCGAGGATCAAGAACACAAAGACAAGCGATAGGGCAAAAACGCTCAGCGCTGTTCCCGACGCCTTCTGTTCCTGATAAGAGAGGTCGGCCCAGTCGTAACCGATTTCCGTTGGCAATGTTTGCTTTGCTACTTCCTCGAGAGCAGTCATTGCCTGTCCCGAGCTGTAGCCCGGCGCAGCAGAGCCGATCACCTGAGCTGCGCGATAGACGTTGAAGCGGTTTGTGTACTCGGGGCCGGCAATTTGCTTTGTCGTCACCAATGCGGAAAGCGGCACCATGTTCTGGTCGTTGTTTCGAACATAGAACTGCTCGATACTCCGCTCATTAAGGCGATCCTCTCCCTCAGCTTCGAGAAAGACACGCCATTGGCGGCCGAAGCGGTTAAATTGGTTCAAATAGAGACCGCCCAAATACGCCTGCAGTGTTTGGTAGACGTCTCCGACGGCCACGCCTTGTTTCAGAACTTTGTCGCGGTCAACGTCTGCATAGACCTGCGGAACTGACGCCGAGAAGGACGAACCAACGCCTGCCAGCTCCGGACGTTTACGGGCGGCCTCGAGAAACTTCTGCAGATTTTGATCGAGAAAGTCGATTGATCCGCCGCTGCGATCCTGTAGCCAAAACGAAAATCCTCCCGAGTTTCCGAGTCCGGGGATTGATGGGGGCATGAATGCGAATGCGACTGCTTCGGGTATCTCTTTCGCAAACCTCCCATTCAATGTGTCCAGAATTGCTCTGGCTTGAAGTCGCGCCGCCCCGCGCTCATGCCATGGTTTCAAGGCCACGAAGAAGAAACCGTTGTAGCTCGCTGAAACTCGATTCAAGAGGCTAAACCCACCGATTGTGTTGTAGTCCTGGACACCTTCGGTCTTGGCAATGATCGCCTCGACTTTCTTAGCCACCTCATCCGTTCGCTCCAGTGACGCCGCTGGTGGAAGCTGAACGTTCAAGAACAAGTAACCGTAATCCTCTTCGGGAAGAAAGCTCGTCGGCAGTTGTCTGACGACCAGGCCATCCACCACCGCGAAGCCGACCAGGATGAAAGCTCCGATAAGGGCTTTGCGGATTAAGAAATGGCTCCAGGTGACGTACCCATGCGTGGCCCGCGTGAACCAACTATTGAAGGCACCGAAGAAACGGCCCAATAGACCCTTAGACTCTGTGCGGGGCCTAAGCAGCAGTGCTGAGAGCGCGGGAGACAACGTCAACGCGTTGAAAGCGGAAATAACCACTGAGATGGCGATCGTTACGGCGAACTGTTTGTTCAGACGACCCTGGATGCCGCTCACGAAAGCAATCGGAATAAACACCGAAGCTAGAATTAGCGCGATGCTGATGACTGGACCAGAGACTTCTTTCATGGCTTGCAAGGTAGCATCGCGAGGTGACATGCCATCTTCAATGTGGTGCTCGACCGCCTCCACCACGACGATCGCATCATCAACTACAAGGCCAATGGCTAGCACCAGTCCGAAGAGTGAAAGCGTATTGATCGAGAAGCCGAGAAGTGGGAAGACGGCGAATGTACCTATCAGTGAAACCGGCACGGCGATCATCGGAATCAGCGTCGCCCGCCAGTTCTGTAGGAATAGAAAGACCACCAGCAGAACCAGAACTATGGCGATCACGAGTGTCTCGACAATTTCTCGTATGCCCTCGGTAACCGGAAGGGTCGTATCTAATGAGATCTTGTAATCCAGATCAGCTGGAAACCGCTGCTTCAACTCCGCGATGGTCTTTTTGACGCCATCGGCGACGGCCAGTGCGTTGGAGCCCGGCGTTTGAAAAACCGCGATGATACTTCCTGGCTGGCCATTGAAACGCGTGAACTGTTGGTAGTTGAGCGCGCCGAGATCGATACGGGCAACGTCCTTCATCCGCACGACTGAGCCGTCTGGGTTTGAACGGACCACCACCTGTCCAAACTGTTCGGGCGTCTGTAATCGTCCCTGCGCACGCACCGTGTAAGTCTTCTCTTTTCCCTTTGGCGCAGGTTCGGCACCAAACTGACCGGCGGGGTTGACTGTGCTCTGCTGCTGAACGGCGCGCGCGAGATCGGGAACAGTCAAGCCGAGCTTGGCCAGAACGTCCGGCTTGACCCAGATCCGCATTGCGTAGTCGCTGGCGCCGAAAAGCAGCACCTGGCCTACGCCCGGCACGCGATAAAGCGCATCGTTGATGTTGATGTTCGCGTAGTTCGCCAGAAAAAGGGAGTCGTAAGTTTTATTGGGCGAGAAGAGCGAAATGACCACCATCGGCAACCCGGTCGATTTGCGGATGTTCAACCCGAACTGGCTGACGTCCGTGGGAAGGTTAGGCTGCGCTTGCGCCACGCGGTTCTGCACGTTGACCTGGTCGACGTTCGGGTCCGTGTCAACGTCGAAGGTAACCGTCAGCGCCATCGTTCCATCGTTCGCGTTGGTGGACTGCATGTAAAGCATGTCATCCACGCCGTTCATCTGCTGCTCGAGGGGGGTGGCGACTGACTGCTCGATGGTTACCGCGTCCGCCCCTGTGTAAGTTGTCTGAACAATGATTTGCGGTGGAATGATCTCGGGAAACTGCGCCACTGGCAGTCCTCGCATTGCCACGAGGCCGCCAATCACGGTGATGATGGCGATAACTATTGCCACGATCGGCCGGTCAATAAATAGCTTGGAGATCATCAATCCCTTCCGATCCTTGTCTAACGTTCTGTGTGCGGTCGCCGCTGACCGTTCGAAACATTGTAGGGGCGTCACTCCGTGGGCGCGCCGCGTTCGCAATCAGGAAACACCCGCAATACCATCCTGTGGAGCGGCCACGGAGTGCCGTCCCTACAATGGCACCCAGTCGCCCTACAACTTGCTTTGCTTAGGGTCTACCAGCACGCCGGGTTTAACTTTCTGCGTGCCTTCGGCCACGACTCGTTCCCCAGGTTTTAGTCCGTCCTCGATAATCCACATCGCATCTACGCGCTCACCAACCTTGACAGGCCGAAGGCTGACCGTGTTATCAACGCCAACGACCGCGACTTGATAGCTTCCTTGCAACTCGGAGACTGCACGCTGTGGAACGAGCAATGCCCCTTCTTTCCAGCTAGTCACGGCCCGGACGCGTCCATACTGCCCGGGTCGAAGGATGTTTCCAGGGTTCAGGAAGACCCCGGCCATCCGGATCGCGCCAGTTTTGGGATCGACCTGTCTGTCCGCGAACAAGAAGCTTCCTTTTCGTGGATAGGTGCTTCCGTCGGCCAGGATCAGTTCCAATTCCAGCTGTGCCACACTTGCACCTTGCTGAGGATCAATCAGGTCCCGTTTTGTAAAGCGAAGGTACTCCTGCTCACTAAGCGTGAAATAAACCTTGATCGGATCCAGGGTTGAAACGGTTGTTAGCGGACTCGAGGCGCTGATCAAGTTACCGACCTGTGCCTGGGCAATACCTGCAACGCCATCGATAGGCGAAATGATTCGGGTGAATCCCAGATTGAGCGCTGCCGTCTTAACAGCGGCTCTTGCGTTTTCGACTTGCCCTTTGGCCGTGGCGATTGCTGCTTTGGCAGTTCCGATCTGCGCGTTAGCCACTCGAAGCTGTGCACGCGCCGCTTCGACGCCGGCTTGATCTGCTTCCACCTTGGCTTTGGCGGCAACGTTCGTCTGGGCTGCGTTGTCATAATCTTGCTGAGTGACAGCCTTCTGCTCCGCCAGTGGAGCGTACTTGTTCACATCGAGTTGCGTTTTAACCTGATTTGCTTGAGCCTGGCTGACCTGCGCGCGTGCTTGCGACAGTTGACCGTTCGCCTGTGCCACTTGTGCTTCAGCCTGCGTGACCTGTGAAATGGCTTGCTCGAGTTGTCCCTGAAACTGGGCGACTTGGCCGTTGGCTTGCTCCAGCGCGGCTTGAAAGGGCCGGGGATCGATCTCGAACAGCAACTCACCCTTCTTTACCAGAGACCCTTCCTTGTAATTCTGTCTTAGCAGATAACCCGTGACCTGCGCCTTGATATCTGCATTCACCATTCCGTCGGTTGTGCCGATCCATTCGCTGTATATAGGTACGTCCTGCTGATCGACCTGGACCACCTCGACCTCAAGCGGTGGCGGCGCTGCCTGCGCCGGCTTGTTCGAGCGGCCAACGACAACGAAAGACCCCAGAACCGCAACTGTTACTACTGTGATTGCTGAGACCAATAGCTTGTGTTTTAACAAACCGTTCCGTAGTCCCGTCAAAATCTTCCGCAATTCCTTTTGCATGGAAACCTCATCACCTGACCTTCTTCAAAATTCCAACCCGATAGTGCCTGTTGCTCGCATCGAGTTGGAGACCGTCTACACACGATTTTCCGTTGGGTTACGAATTCTCGTAACCTGCCTATGACTTCTTGTCATGTTGCGGGAAACGTAAATGCCCGCCGAAGTGCCCGCTGAGCGGATGGACTGGCGCCATGAGCCCACTTCTCAGTTCCAAGTCCACCCGCTCTCCGAACACAGGCCGCGCCCCCACTCGATCTCAGCCTGTGCCCTTCTTGAAAGTCTTCCCCCTGTTTTCGTTTGTTCATAAACCTGCCATTCGGTCATCGGGATTTCATTCGCTATCTGGCTAGCAACAGCCCTGCCATACAGTCCTGGATGTGCCGATCTATGAATCTGGCGTAAACACGATTAGTTTAGTTCCAGTTTGGTGAGAAATAGTGACCAGATACCGTCAGGTGACGAGGCGCGGTCACGATAAGGATGTCACTCGTACTTTCCTAAACGCAGAGTTCCGGAGTTGCTCGTCTCGGCGGCGCTGATGCAGTTCGGATATCCATCCCTTGACTGTCGTTGCTATTTCACGGGTGTTCTGCGCGCCTGTCCTCTGATCCTGGCCGGCCCGTTCCTCAGTCAAAATTTGGTTCTTACGCCGCTTTATGATTTTTACGGCAGAGTTCATGATGCTAACACCTCATCAATGAGTAATTACGGCAAGTTATTCGTCCGCTCCGTGGTACCAATGGCAATGCCGGCGCTCTGCCAGTAAGCTTAGGCGTCTGCTTCAGCGATAGCCCTTCATCCGAGTTCTCGGAGGGAGCAAGATGCCAGAGACGACTGCCAATACAAAAACCCTGCCACAGCTGTCACTTGTTGCCGTGTTTGACGAATTGTTTGAAAAGGGGCGGATAGATGGAGAAGTGTTAGGTTTGGACTCTTAAATCTCCAGCCAGGCAGCGTGACATAAGTGACGAAATGCTGCCAGATGACGAGCAGCGGTCACATCTGTTGTGTTGAGGTTTAGAAAGCGCACTTGTGCGCCCGTCTCGTGACTAAAAGCATGAAAATTGAATCATTCCACCCCTGGGGCGCACAAGTGCGCTTTCTAAACGGTTGGATCTTTGTCTGTGCACGGCTGACAAATTTCCGAGCCGAAGCAGCGTCTCCCCTCCTCTTGACATCTACCTTAATATAAAGTATCTTGACTTCAAGGTATATAGGAAGATGAGCAAAAACAAGCTGGAATCGTTGACCGGCGGAAGCGGTGTTCACGTTTTCCTGGTGTTGTGGAAGGCGGCGCATGCGGCTCAGGCCTACGCCGAAAAGAGCATCCTGGAGCTGGAGATGTGCGGCAGCGACTTTGCCGTGCTAGAAGCCCTGCTCCACAAAGGGCCGCTTCCAGTTAACGGCATCGGGAAAAAAGTTCTGCTGACGAGCGGCTCGATTACGGTCGCTGTTGACCGCTTAGAGACGAAGGGGTTGGTGGAGCGCCGTGCGCACGGCACCGACCGGCGGGCGAGGATAGTTCACTTGACGAAGGCAGGCAGGAAGCTGATCACCAGCGCCTACGCCGATCACGCCGCCGACATGGAACGGCTCACGTCATCTTCCCTGACCAAGGCGGAGCGCAAGGCGCTCATCCACCTGTTGAAGAAGATTGGTTATGAGGCGGCAGGTGCGTTGGAGCAAAGTGAAGCGGAGGTGACAGCGTAAGTCGTTTACGTCGTTTGCGTTATTTTCCAGCGCGCGCCAAATCCGTAAAGAGAGGAAATGTTATGTCGATGGTGAGTGCAGTAGTGAGAAATGAGGAGATTCGCACGGGCCGAAGGTACGGCGTGAGTCGTTTACGTCGTTTACGGACGCGCGCCAGATCAGTAAAGAGAGGAAATGTTATGTCGATGGTGAGTGCAGCATTGAGAAATGAGGAGACTCGCGCAGACGGAACGCGCACGGTCGCGGGAATCGTGAACAGCATTGAGACTTTAGAAGGCGGGGGCTTTCTTGTTCGCCGTCCCTTCCCCAAGGCGTCGTTTTCAGAGTTTGATCCGTTCCTGTTACTTGATGAGATGGGGCCAATGGAAGTTGCGCCCGGTGAGGCGAAAGGCGCGCCGGACCACCCGCATCGCGGGTTCGAGACTGTGACCTATCTGCTCTCGGGCGATATGGAACATAAGGATTCTCGGGGACACGCCGGACGCCTAAGGCCGGGTGACGTGCAGTGGATGACTGCCGGGGCAGGCGTGATCCACGCAGAGATGCCCGCCAGAGAGTTCGCGCGCGACGGAGGCCGGATGCACGGATTCCAACTTTGGGTGAACCTGCCGAAGCGCGACAAGATGATGAACCCGCGGTACCAGGAGATTCCGAACTCGCAAATTCCTAAAGCGACTTCGGCCGATGGCCTGGTGAAGGTGAATGTGATCGCAGGCGAAGCGATGGGCGAGAAAGCCGTCATTGAGACGCGCACGCCGATCATCTACCTGCATTACAAGATCCAGCCCGGAGGCACTGCCATCCAACAAGTCCCGGGCGCTTACAACGCCTTCGCCTACGTCGTGGAGGGAGAAGGGTTGTTCGGAGCAGAGGGCGAACGCGCTGGAGACGGACAAATGCTTCTGTTCGCGCAGGACGGTGACGATGTGAGAATCGAAAATCCGGCGGACGCGAAGGCTACGCTCGAAGTGTTGCTCATCGCCGGAGTGCCCTTGAACGAACCGGTCGCGCGCTACGGGCCGTTTGTGATGAACACGCAGGCGGAAATCCGTCAGGCCATCGAAGATTACCATCTGGGTAAGATGGGCGCGATTAACTAATTGAATGATCGAAACTAAGCGCTGTTTACTAATGGGAGGTTACTAATCATGGCTAGATGGACTTTTGAGCCGGGGCACACCGCCGCGGAATTCTGCGCTCGGCACATGATGGTCACGCATGTGCGCGGCCATTTTAAAGATGTGCACGGCACGCTCGAGTTCGATCTGAAAGACCCTGCCGGCTCTTCCGTCGAAGTCGTCATTGATGCGCGCAAGCTCTGGACCGGCGAGCCGGCGCGCGACGACCACCTACGCAGCGCAGACTTTCTCGACGTGGAAAATTTTGCCGAGATAACTTTCCGAGGCAATCAGGTCGTCGTGATCGGCGAGGTCGATTACCGCGTGACCGGCAATCTTACGATGCGCGGTGTCACAAAGCCGGTGACGCTGGAGGTTCACTACCTCGGGCAATGGGAAACGCCCTGGTGGGAAGACGGGGTGGACAAAGGGCCCAAGACCCGCGCCGGTTTCGTCGCCAAGACCGCCATCAATCGGCAGGAGTTCGGGGTGAGTTGGAACGACAAGATGGACAAAGGCGGAATCGTCGTCAGCAACATTGTGGAGATAACCATTGACGCTGAGGCGATCCTTGAAAGTTCTGATTAGGGTATCAGATCGCGTCAGGCGAAGGGGTTCTCGTCCGCGCTCGGGCCATATATCGAGGGGATGGGTACGTCCAACTCGCGCAGGTACACTGACAATTGCCCGCGATGGTGGTACCAGTGGTTCAGCATGATCGACCGCAAGAGCGTCGCGCGCGGGACTGCGAACACCTCGCGTTCGCCTTGCATCATGCGCCAGGTAGCCATCAGCGCCGTATCATTCATGCCGCCGAGCACCTTTTTCGCTTTCGCGATGCTCTCGTCAAGCGCCGGGATCAGCTCCGCCACGCTTTTCGGGACGGGGTCGGTAAACTGCGGGACTTGAGCCGGAGAGGGAGAGCTGATGAGTTCCGCTACGGCGCCGGGCACGATCGCGACATGCAGCGCCAGTTCGCCCAGCGTCCTCGCCTTTGGGTGGGGCCGCCAAGCCAGTTGATTTTCGGGGACACGTTCAAGCACGCGGCGCGTGGTCTGTGCCTCCTGTTCAAGCTCCTGCAACATTCCATCGATTATTGCCATTGTCCATCTCCTTCGCGCGGGTCAGGTTTGCGCCGCCTTTGCCTGGCTCTTTGCCGGCTGGTAGCAGTCCAGAAGGACCCCAAGGTTGAGTGTTTGGGTTTTGACAGGATTCAGCTTCGTCGTAACCATCCCGTCTTTGAAGAAACGCTTTCCACTCCCCATGATAATAGGATGGACTAAGAAATCTTCTCTAATGTAGTTCCTCCTCTCATCGCTGTCGTAGGGTTCAAACCATTCCTTCATTGTATCCGCGTCAAAGACGCCATCCAGCGTCACCCACTCTGAAGCAACTAGTTTTCTCAGGTTATTTTGGCTCATAGTTCTCCTTTGCGCTTCCATAGATGTCTCCCCTCGGGTCGATGGCGAGACACTCTTTTGCTCCTCCTGATCTCCACCTGCATAGCGATCAATCAGGCGAAGGCCGTAAAACACACCTTTCCCTCGTGGCCGCCCTCATCGCGAGGTCTCCTTTCGCCGTCGTCGCTGCTCACTCTCCTTTATGATTTCGCTCAAATCCACAACCGGCCGTATTTCAATCGGTCCAAGTCCATGCTTAAAGCCTGGTTGCTGTGAGACAAGCTGAACGGCATGATTGAGGTCTCGCGCCTCAAGGATTTGAATGCCGCCAAGCTGTTCCTTGGTTTCCGCATAGGGGCCATCAGTCGTCGCGACTTTGCCGTTATTCCAGTACAGGGTCAACGCGGTCTCCGGAGGCTGAAGAGGTACTTCGGCGACAAGATGTCCGTTGGCGCGCAGATGGTCGTTGTACTCAAAGCATTCGTCGAACGTTGCGTGTCGCTCGTCCTCGGTCATCCCTTCGAATTTTCCTGGCTCGATGTATCCCAAACAGATGTATTTCAACGATTCCTCCTTGTTTCCTGCGACTTGGAGAGCCGTAGCTCATCGCTTCGGTTATCGGATAGTCGTTCGAGAGACCGAAAATCGACAGCGACCCCAAGTTGTTATTGCGCGAATGTTCCGGTTTGAACTGCGCCAGCACGTTCGTAATTCACTAGAATGACGCCAGTCGAACCTACAATGCTTTCCGTCACCTTGAAAGCCGCCGGGATCGTGCCCTCGGCAAACAGCTTTTTGCCCTCGCCCAAAGTTATCGGATAGATCATCAACCAGAAATTATCGACCAGATCATGCTTCATAAGCGTCTGGAGCAGATTACCGCTTCCCCAAATGTGCAGATCGGGTCCTTCCCCCTGCTTGAGTTCGGTGACTTTTTTCGCAACATCCCCGTTTAAAAACACCGAGGGTTGCCATTCGGAAGAAGTCATGGTGTTCGAGGCAACGTATTTAGTGGCCGTGTTGACGTTGGGCCAAATGTCGCCATGTTGCGGCCAAAACGCCGCCCAAATATCGAAAGTTTTACGCCCCAATAACAGGTCGATGGGCATATCCAACATCTTTTTCACGGCCGCCCCGATCGCGTCGTCGTCAAAGGGCGCTGCCCATCCGCCATACGCAAAGCCGTCGCTCGTATCTTCGTCCGGCCCGCCCGGGGCTTGTATGACACCATCAAGGGAGATGTGTTCAAGCACAATAATTTTTCTCATAATTGAGTTCCTTTGAGTCCGATCTGTTTAAGGCGAATTCAACTTTCAACTGCAACAATGGAATTAGTTTTCGCTCCAGGGGAGCGCGATGTTTATAGATAGTGCCTCTAGCTCGATAACTCGCGCTCCAGCGGAGCGCAATGTTGTCATCATTGGTACGTGGTTACCAAACTAC
>DASXQM010000056.1:0-7866 GCA_036507195.1 Pyrinomonadaceae bacterium
GTCGACTTCGTCGTCGAATCCGATCGCGCCCAACTGAGCGAGATCGTTCAGCGAGTGCGGGACGGACGGCTGCGCACGAACATCGGCACCGTCTCCGCCCTCGACGATGCCGTCGCCGCCTTCAACTCGACCGAACGACGCCCGGGGAAGACGATCATCCGCTTTCATCCGTGAGGATAGATACGGGCCACTTTGATCATATGGATGCAAGTGAAACGAGACGGCCGAGCGCGAGAACTGCGAAAAGAACACGATGAGGATGTAATAGTCCAATTAAACTCAACAGACCCGAACGTCGCCGTCAACGCGTACAGCGCCGGATACCTGGCAAGCGAAGCAGATCAGTAAAACCAACCATGAACAAAGAAGAAGTCTTAGCCCTCATCGAAAGCTGCAACAGCAACGCTGACTGCGCTGAAATTCAAAAAGCAGCCAGAGATCGCGGAGCGGCCATCCGCAACGCTGCCTACAAAGCACAGATCGACGAATACTGGAAACGAGCAATCTTCTTTCGCGAAGGGCAAACTCTTTACTGTGCCGCAGAAGGAACTTTCATCGGTGGCCCTTTACAGCGTGGCGACAAATGCACCGTTCACGAAGTTGAAGCCGGAAGAAGAAAGTTTCTATGGATAAAAGTTCGTAAGGACATAATCGGACTCCCGCCAAACCTAGTCTACCGTTACCGTCTCCAAACGAAGCGGCCTGAAAAGCCAATCAGTAAGCTCGACAGACAAATGGCAAACACCTTAAGCAAAATAATGCCCTAGGCAACTAGGCAACACATAGCTCATCAATCGCTCAAGGCCGCACCGGCCAGGTCGCTAATCATCGCCTAGACTCTCCGCGAAAGTTAATGCATCGAGCAACCGGCATCTCCTCACTTGAGATGCTCCAGGCGTTGCTCTGCCTTCCGCACCCTGCCTAACCCGTTACCCGGATAAAGAAGCGGAACGCAATCCATTGCGCTCTCGCAAAAAGGTGTTACACAACGCAAAGACCCTAAATAACCCAATCGCATAGTGAAGCACAGAGCCGCCTGTCAACTTCTAACCGCCATCGACGACGGGAATGAAGCCGCCGCCAAACTTCTCGCTCCAAACTATGCGGTTCAGCAGAAATTCGATGGCAAGCGCATCATGCTGCACATCGAGCATTCAGCCATTACGGCACATAACCGAGAAGGCCTTACTTGCAGCGTCTCGCCTAACATCATTGCCGAAGCAAGACAATTCGCGCCCATCGCTCCCATGATGCTCGATGGCGAGTGGATCCGGGAAACAAAAACTCTCCACGCATTCGACCTCCTGGAAATCAACGGCACAGACGTGCGCCCCTGGAAATTCATTGACCGAAACACCCAACTAATGGCAACACTCCAGGCTGCCAGGACGAGATCGATTCAGATTGCAAGGACTGAATTTGAACAGGCAGGCAAGATCGACCTATTGCAAGAAGTCCATGCGCGTAACCTCGAAGGCATCGTACTGAAGAAAATTGACTCTCCCTATCGCACCGATCGACAGCCTGACCAATTCAAACACAAGTTCACGGTAGTCAGCTCGTTTCTAATCACTAAAAAGAACGAAAAAGGTTCCGTTGCATTGGGTCTCTTCAACGACAAGCGCCAGCTAATCGAGTGCGGCAACGTCAAAATTCGCAGCAAACACTTTCGCGTTAACGAAGGAATGGTAATAGACGTTCGCTATCTACACGCGTTTTGCGATTCGAATCACGTTTACCAGCCACGGATGGTTGCCATCCGCGACGACCTCCAACCGGAACATTGCCTGATCTCGCAATTGAAATACAAAGGGCAGTGAGCAACAAATTAACTAACTAAATCAGGAGCACACCATGCGCAGCATCTGGAAAGGCAGCATAACGTTTTCCCTCGTCTCGATCCCGATTAAGGTTTTCAACGCCATTGAAACCAGCGAGAAGATCTCCTTCAACCAACTCCACGCCGGCGACTGTCTCGGACCCATCGGCCAGAAGAAACAATGCAAGAAATGCGACCTCACTGTAACCAATGATGAGATCGTCAAAGGCTACCAACACGAAAAAGAAAAATACGTGCTAGTCGCTCCGGAAGAGATCGCCAGCATCACGCCAGAATCAAATGAAGCAATCGAAATCATCGGCTTCATAAAACCGGAAGAAATTCCGACTACCTACTTCGACGCTTCTTACTTCGCGGCCCCCAACGGCCCGGCAGCCGAACGATCATATGCCCTGCTACGCGAAGTTATGAATCGAAGCGGAAGGATCGGAATAGCCAAGGTGATTCTACGGGAGCGTGAAGACCTGATTACCATCTCCCCCAACGGCGATGGCCTGATGATCCAAAAGCTGCACTACCGCCACGAGGTACGCAGTGTGTCCGATGTTCCGGGAATTTCCAGTCAAGCCACGCCGCAAGACAACGAACTGCAACTGGCCACAACGCTCGTCGAACAGATGGTCACCACGTTTGACAAAATCGACACCACGGACCACTTTCACGCTGCCTTGAAACAAATGCTCGATGCCAAAGTCGCCGGAGAAACGATCACCACCACCGGTGAAGTACGAAAGCCAGCTCCGGTGATCGACATTATGTCCGCACTGCAAGCAAGCCTGAAGGTGCAAGCAAACCGGGAACAGCAAGAAACAACTGCTTCCCCGCTATCACTCGTCGCACCTGACAGCGGCACACCCAAGACACGTCGAAAGCGCCAAGTCGCCGCGTAACGATACGTTCACGATCTAAGCAAACCCGTACGGCCGCTTCAAGCAATGTGCCTCCACCAAAAATGAAGCGGGCCGTATTCGGCCACGTTCACGCAAAGCCAAACGATGTAAACCAAAACTACTCATCTAGTGCTCACCGAACAGTCAACGCTGGATAACGAGAACTCTCGAAGATGCCAAACAACAGCCGCCCTGAAACAAGCAACCAGCGCAGCATCCCGCAACTTCTATCTGGAACCGGCGACCTTATAGAAAATCTTCGCGCAACCTTAACTTCCGGAACTTCGCTCTCAACCAAAAGCCTGCTGGCCAGAGCCAAACACTATCTCGGCTCTCCAATCAGCGAGGGACGCTACGACTTCCGTTACCTGTATGACGCTCTCGAAGTAGCCCTCCATCAAATAATCGAAGACCGTGTCGCAACACTCCGCGTGCTTGAACCTGGAGACGCCATCGATCATCTCGAAAACCTCATCGCCTTACTTCCCACCCAACGAATTCGCACCAGCGAACAAAGCCTCTTCCAGCAATTCTCAAGCCCGGCCCCACTCGCATTCGTCGCCGCCTACCTTGCCCTCCCGGAAGAAAACACAGCCGCAAAGATTCTACTGGAACCATCGGCCGGCACCGGCGCACTCGCTTGCATCGCCCGCGCCTTTGGATCACAGGTCCACACCAACGATCTTTCACCCGCCCGCCGCGGATTTCTTCACTATCTGAAATTCCCGGTGCACAGCGTCGACGCCGAAAACATCAACGACCTGCTCCCCCACGAACTCAGACCGGATATCGTTTTGATGAATCCTCCCTTCAGCTCAACTGCGGGAAGACTTTCCAGAAACGATAATCAACACGGCGCTCAGCACATCGAATCCGCTCTCTATCGACTTAATCAAGCAGGACGCCTAGTAGCCATTACCGGCTGCGGCATGGCTCTCGACAGACAGAAAATGACGGAATTCTGGAAACGGGTGGCCTCACGCTACTCAGTGCGAGTTAACCTTTCGCTACCAGCTGCTACGTTCGCCAAGTCCGGGACCGCCTGGGAAACACAACTAATCGTGATTGACAAAACCGGCCCCACTGCCGGCGCTAACTGGACCGAACAAGTCAAGAACATCCGCCACGGCTCAGCCACACTTCTCGAAATACTGACACTGGCCAGAGAAAACAAATTGCTAATCGATCCGCCTGTGGCTGCATCTGCGCCCGAAACAATAACGGGCGAAACACCTGTCGTCCTTACTAGCCAGACGCACGAACTCTCAGACCCCGCCGTCGCCGTCGCAAACCAGGAAAATGAATCTGACCCCTCCGACGACGGCTTTGTACCTTACATCTCGACCAGACTAACTGGCGGCATCGATCACCCAGCCCCACTCGTGGAAACTGCCGCGATGGCTGCCGTTGTACCGCCGCCAATAACCTACCGTCCACACCTCGATCCGCAACTGGTTGTAGATGGAGCACTCTCCACCGTCCAGCTCGAAAGAATCTGCTACGCCGGCCAAAGACATTCCCAGCGTCTTTCAACCGGAGCGCGCGCTGCTTATCTCCTCGGTGATGGAACTGGATTTGGTAAAGGACGGTGCCTCGCCGGTGTGATAATCGACAACTACAACCAAGGACGCACCAGAACCCTGTGGCTCAGCATCAGCAACCAACTGCTTGAATCGACTCGCCGCGACCTGAACGACCTGAATGCATCACACATCGCCCTGCACCAATTGAACGAATGGGACGTAAACGAAACAATCAATTTCGGTGACGGCGTGATCTTTTGCAGCTACAACACCCTGATCGCCAAGAGCAAGATCAGCGAAAAGACCCGCATGCAACAGCTCATTGAATGGCTCGGCGACGAAGGAGTAGTCATCTTCGATGAATGCCAAAGAGCACAACACGCTCTGGCCACCGCCCAGGGCGAAGCTACACAAACCGGGAAGGCAGTCCTGGAACTACAAGATCACGACGAACGCCCGGACCTTCGCTTTGTCTATTCATCAGCCACGTCGGTCGTAGAAGTAAGCCACATCTGCTACATGAGTCGCCTCGGACTCTGGGGACCCCAAACCAGCTTCCCCAACGGCTTCGAAGAATTCATGAGCGAAATTGACGCTGGCGGTCTGGGCGCGCTCGAGATGGTTACCAGGTCCATGAAGGCCTTCGGCATGTCGCATTGCAGCACCCTGAGTTATGGACGCGATCCGGTCTCAGGCCTGGCCGTCGAATACGCCGAAGTGTTCCACGAACTGACTACCGAACAACGTGAGATCTACAACAACGCGGCAGCCGCTTGGCAAATCGTCCTCCAAAACATCGAAGCCGCACTTGAGATAACCGACGCCGGCACTCGCAAACGCGCCTTTGCCCTTTCCCACTTCTGGGCCCAGCACCAGGCTTTCTTCCGCCAGGTCATTACCGCATTCAAAGTTCCCGAATGCATCAAGCAGATCGAAGCTGCGCTGAAGCGAGATGAGAGCGCCGTTGTTTCAATCATCGGCACCGCCGAGGCCAAAAGCAAAGTCCTCGTCGCCCGCGCCGCCGCACAAGCCGAACGTCTCGAAGATCTTGACTTTTCACCACGCGCGACCCTGTGCGCACTGGTCGAAAGAGCCTTTCCAGTCGATCTCTACCAACAAGTCGAAGACCCGGTTAGTCACAGCATAGTCACCGTACGTGTCACAGATGAACAAGGCAACGCCGTACAAAGCCAGGAAGCGCTCCGCATGCGCGACGAACTGCTGGAAAAGTTATCCGACCTGGTTCTTCCCGAAAATCCGCTCGACCAAATCGTCAATTACTTCGGACCAGACCAGGTAGCGGAGATCTCCGGACGCCGCAAACGCCTCGTACGCGACACCCGAAACGGCGAAGTACGCTATGTCTCTCGCGCGCCGAAAGGCGTGCCGATGAACAAAATCAATGTCCACGAAAACGAACAATTCCAAAACGGCGCGAAGCGCATCGCGATCATAACGGCCGCAGGCTCTACCGGAATTTCACTGCACTCGTCACTCAATGCCATCAACCAACAAAGGCGCTGCCAGATAGTGTTGGAACTCGCATGGTCCGCGGTCCTCCAGATGCAAAGCTTTGGCAGAACACACCGAAGTTTTCAAAAATATCCTCCCAAATATATCCTGCTTTCAACCAATCTCGGCGGCGAGAGAAGATTTTCAGCCACCATCGCCCGCCGGCTCGCCTCACTCGGCGCTCTCTGCAAGGGAGATCGCAAAGCCGCCGATGGTGGAACTCAACTATCTCGCTATACCTTCGAAAGCCCACTTGGCCGCGGAACCCTCGATCTGCTCTACCGAAGAATATTCGAAGGAAAGGAAATCCCTGATCTCGACAACCCGCGAGAAGCGCTCGAAGACATGGGTCTGCTCAACAAAGACGGCGAAATCAACGACCGCGACCGCTATCACATCCCGCGCTTTCTCAATCGGCTGCTTAGTCTCGACTGCGATCGCCAAAACGCGCTGTTCGCCTATTACTCCAACCTGTTTGATCAATGCGTCGCACACGCAAAAGCCTCCGGCACTTTCGACGAAGGCGTACAGGACATCAAAGCCCTGTCAATTAAGCTGGCCAGTGAACCAGAAGTCGTATACATAGACGAAACCACCAAAGCCGAAACGCTTCACTACACGCTGGCCGTTGAGACACGCTCCACCCGTGTCACACCCGATCGTGCCGTCTCAATACTCGAAGAGAGTAACGGCGGCGGCTTCTATCGCCAGAGCAAAGGCAACGTCATTCTCGCAACCAAATCCGGCAACCATACCGACCACCAATCGGGTCAAACTTACCAGACCTACGCCGTGACCAAACCCGAGGAAGCCAGAGCCTACTACATCACCGATACCGAACTTCGAAAATACAAGAAGGTACCAGCCAAGTCCGCATTGCCATGGTGGAAGCTCTACTGCGAGAACGTGCCGGAAACGACCATAAAGGAACTCCACCTGATCGCGGGCGCCGTGCTGCCGTTATGGCAACGGTTGAAAACCACTCAGGACGCCCAACTGAAAGTCGTTCGCGTAGTCACCGAAGACAACCAGCGAATTGTTGGCGTGAAAATCCCGACCAATCGCGTGCAGCAAGTCCTCCGAGCACTCGGCATCGCCTGTGTCATTTCCGATCCGGCCGACATAATTCACGAGGTATTGAAGAACGACGACCAGATAGCCCTGGTCGAAGGACTGTCCCTTTCCCGGTCCAAAATCTATGGAGAGTCCTATGTCGAAATCCGCGGCGCCACTCATCACAAGTTCAGCGAACTCCGAGACATGGGACTCCTCAACATGCGCATCGACTATCGAGAGCGCTTCCTGCTACCCACCGATCAGGACCAAGCGATTGAGCTGCTAGACATGCTCCTGAAACGTTACCCAACGGTGACTCCAATCAACGAAGCCCCGCAGGAAATTCCTCTGCCAACCACCGAACTTCGCGCGCTCGCCCAAACCGAGACTGTCAACATCTTCGACTTACTCGACGCGCCACGCCCAACAATCCAACAACCTATACCACTCCCGCCAAGCAAGCCGGTCGAAAACACCTATACCCCAACCATCTACAACTCCGGCTTTGTGCCGGCGCAACTCAGCTTCTGGGAAACCCAAGCGGCATAAAACTAGGAGAGGGCGAAAAACTACCCGCAAGTAGAGTTGCCTTTACCCCTGAAAGGAAACTTCCACTCATGCTAAGGAAACGCAACTAAGCTTTCACCGGACGCAAAAGCCAGAAAACCCAAAGCAAAACGCTGCAAGTAAACTTTCACCCCCGTGCGATTCCGGTGGCACAGTCGCACCCGTTTCCAAACAGCACTGCTCTCCCGCGCCACCGCCGAAGCCAGATTCGACACCTCCAGTGTTCCTCCTCAGCTGCCGTCCTTCGCATGTCGAGCACTCACGACTTTCAGCCACTGCCAGCCCTCGCAAAACACCGTCGAGTTCCTGGCCACACCGTCCCGTACACGCTTAATCGGCGCAAGTGTACTTTCCAAATGAAAGTTTACTTGGCAAGTTTTCCACTTTCAGACGACCCGCTGCCTCTCTCCCGGCCATCAACCAAAGAGCCCTTCTACCCTTGCTACTACTATCACTTGCGGCCTTCTAAACTCACGCT
>DASXQM010000057.1:0-14920 GCA_036507195.1 Pyrinomonadaceae bacterium
GGGACGCCAAATTCCTTCGCCGCCGGAGCGCTCGCGCGCGGTGCGTCCGGCGCATTCTCGCTGGCGGGTAGAGTCATAGCCAGGGACTGTTATCGTTTCGCTCGTCAACTACCCTTTGGGTTCCCATTGCCGATACGAGGCACGCCTCCGCCCTCTGCATCCCTGGTTTCCAGCAACAGTTGTGATCGATGTTGCCTCGCTGATCAGCTAACGGCCCGCGGGTTCGAATAACTCAATAGGATTACCATCAGGGTCTTCCAATTGAATTTGTTTGCCGCCTGGGCCCACTTACACTTGGCCGAATGCCGGCAAATTCTGTTGATCTAGTTTGAAGCCGAGCTGATGCGTATAGAACGCGACTGCGCGCTCGACATCCTTCACCTGATAGCGAACTCCCCAAAAGCCGACGATGAACGTCCGCGTTTCGTTCCCGGACGGCTGTGCTCCTGTTTGGTCCATATAACCTCCTACTGGGTTCATATAACCTCCTACTGCCAGCACGATCAAGACGAGTGACACACACCGTTTCATCGGCCGCGTCAGTCGGTGCTGCGGGAACGGCGGGAGCGGGCCAGAGCCAGCCCACCGAGGTTCATGCCGATCAGCCCCAGCACCAGGGCCACGATGGCCCCGGCTCGCCCGCTGCCGGTGCCGAAACCACCGGTGGATCTGCCCAGATGCACCACACTGAGGAACATGCCGATCAGTCCGAGCACCAGGGCCACGATGGCTCCGGCTCGCCCGCTGCCGGTGCCGATACGACCGGCGGAGCGGGCCAGAGCCAGCCCACCGATGACCAAGCTGATCAGCCCCACCACGACCGCCACGAGGGCCTCGGCTCGCCCGCTGGTGATGCCGGTCTGCGGAGATTGTGAGTAACTTGCTGCCGATAGTACGCAAACGGCACAGGCCGCGATCAATCCCAAAAGAATCCTCTTCCTTTTTTTCATCATTTAAGTCTCCCTACGATTATATCGGGCGAGGGATTCTGTAAGATATGGTCTAAGGAAAATCCGTAGCAGACCGCTTTGTGATGGACATGAAGGACGGCGCTCTTTGGAACTTGTTCAGGCCATCTACCAGTAGTCACGCACCGGTCTTTCAGTGACGCTCGTTTAAAACGACTTCATCCGCGGCGGGCTTGCTTCCTGGCGCTTGTTAAGGGCACCGCAGTGGCTGATATGTTCCATCCTTCGACGTGAAGGAATGGAGTTGCCTTCCCCAAATCGCGGGACTTATAAGTCGCGGTGACCCGTCTACGTTCTCCAGGCGCAAGGGAAAAATAGTTATCTTGCCAGACGATCGGCAAGACATCTTTGCCGTCGCGGCCCTGTTTGATTTGTAGTCGAATGAAGAAAGCCAAAGTCTGACTGGGATTCGCAACAGTTAGGTCTGCGATTTCCACGCCCGCCCGTCGCGTGGCCATGCCGGAGACTGAAAGCTTTACCGGTGGGAGTTGTTGCAGTTGAGTCATATCGGCGAAGGAGCTTACAGGGGTGTAGTACCATTTCGACTTTTGCGAGTCGAGCACGTCATCTTTAGTCGACAACCAGTAAAAATTTGCACTGACTGTCTCTCCGTGGCTGTCTGCCAGCGAGAGCCTCAGGAAATAAGTAGGGGAAAGATTCGCAATCTGCGGTAAAACAAAAGCTTTGGGGTTACTGTCGGCTTCCACATTGGTATTGAGGGTCCGGGAAAATTTCTCGACAAAGTTTATGTCGTAAACTTGTGCCGTCAACTTCATGTCTCGTAGGGGCTGATACGTTGTATTAACGACCACGATGGATTTATCGTCATAGGAATATTGCACATGGACCGGTTCACACGCCTTTTTTGTCCCAAAGTAACCGCCCCCAGGCATAAGATAATAATCGTACAGATGCCAGATCAGTGAAGGCCAGGCATTGTTCAGCATCCACTGAATCACGCCGGTTGAGCCATACCTGTTTCTGGCATAGCCTTCGAACATTGCGCGTTGGCCTTCATAGGTCATTAGCTGCGACTTCATCGCATAGTCTTCTGCATCTTTGGCCAAACCATAACGCGCGTTAAGCGCCTCTGTGAAGACCTCCAGGTTTTTGAATTGACCACCGCCGGCGTGATAATTCCAAAACTCATTGATGGGCCAAAGCTTTTCTTTAGGGATCATACGGCGCAAGCTTTCAATTGGAGGAACTGCGGGACCGGGGCTAATCTCGGTGGCAAAAGCATGCGCGCCACCTGCTTGCTTATCGAGCAGCCAATAGGAGGGTGGGACCCACTCGTAAGGTCCCTCCATCTTTACCCCGGTCACACCGGTAAGCGGGGCAACTTTTGCTGTCGCCGAGGAAAGGTAGGGATTGGGCCATTGATACTTTTTAAGGACGTCGATGTACATCTGTTCGACATCAGCCGGCGGGGGATTGTCGCTGCCGTTTAGCCAGACCAGGAGACTGGGATGGCTTCTCAAACGCCTGATTTGATCCGCTTGCGATTTAGCGGCAATCTCATAGTCCTCTTTATCCCAAACAGGGCCTTCTTCGTAATCAGGTCTGTGTTGCCAGTGCTCCCAATGAGAACAACAGCACCACCCGGCCATGATCAGTATCCCCATCTCATCGGCCAGATCGAAAAAGTAATCCGGCTGCAATTGACCCTCAAGCCGAATCGCATTCAGGTTCATATCTTTGACGTATTCGAATTCGCTTTTGAGTCGCTGGGGGTCGAAGCGCAAAAACATGTCCGAGGCCCAGCCGCCGCCGCGAATAAGAATGTTTTTACCGTTTACCTTGAAGAGCCGGTGCTTTTGATTATCCAGTTCTGACGTTATCTCTCTAATACCGAAGCGCGTGTTTTGACGATCAGATACCCGGCCCTGGATCGCAAACTCAATTTCGAGGTCGTACAGATTCTGAGGTCCTTGATGGATTGGCCACCAGACTCGCGGGTGCTGAATTTTTAGTTGTGGGAATTCATCCGCCGTGAAGGTGATTGACTTTGTCTCACCGGGGCCAAGTTTTACTGGTTGGGAGAAGCGGACGCCTTCAATGCGTCCGCTTAAGGTGCCGGCAACTTCATGGTCGGTGGCATTATGCGCTTCTGCATTAACGGTCAATTGTGCAGTGTCGAGTGAAGGCGAGTCAAAATGAGTAATTACTTGTGGATATCTGAGCATAACCGGTCCGCTGGTTGTAATGTATACGTCGCGGAAGATTCCCATGTTCTTGTCCGGTGGCATGGGGTTCCAGTCCACCCACGTCCATCCGAGATCGTCAATCTGCTGGGGGAAGACTTCGACTGCCAGCATATTCAGTCCGCCCACCCGGGCCACGTCAGTGATGTTCAACTCATGAACGCGAAACGTGCCCGCTACTTCATCTGACCCTGCGATCCGTGTGCCGTTCAACCAGATGTTGGCGCGGAAATTAATGCCTTCGAAGTGAAGCGATATTTCCTGTCCGCGATATTTAGCCGGCAGCCGAAACTCTGTTCGATACCACCACGAGTTGCGAAAAGGGCTATCTTCCGGCATCGGAAGCAGTGAGAAGTTTGCCCCAATCGGATACTTGCAACCGGGCATCAGTCTCAGATTCATGCCAAAAAACGGGTCAGGATAGATCTTGTTATCGACTAATGTTCCCACCACCGTAGAAGGCACTAGCGCCGGATACCATTTTGCTGCGGAACGGACGGAATCTTCCGTAAGCTTGTCACCCTGCTCATTAACCACGGTCGCTGCCTGAATGGCCCACCCCTTCTGCAGGAAGAGCTTCGGTTTGGGAACCACTTTGCGTTTGAGCTGGACGTTTGCGTAACCGCCCGCCGTTAACAACATCATTAACAGCATCGACATTGCAAAGCAGTACCATCGAGCTTGTATAAACGGCTTACTCGGAAAGATAGTTTTAAGCAGCTTCACAGTCGCACCTTTTCGAAGTTGTTAACCGCCCGAGGTCTCTGCAGGCAGGGCAAAGGGCCACCGCTCGGTGTACCAGGACCAAACAAGGAAAAAGATTGCACCGAGCGTCAAAGTTCCCAGCCCAAGCAGAACGATGGGCCAATCCGTAGTCGCAAAGATGAAGACCCAGCCAACGAGAGCCATCATACTCGGCAGCGGATATAACCACATGCGATAAGGACGCCGCATCTCCGGTGCGCGTTTCCTGAGCAGCGCGACTGCGAAGATTTGTCCTATGAATTGAATCAGAATCCTGGTAGTGATCAGCGCGTCTATCACTATCCCCAACGAGAAGAAACTACAGAATATTGAAATCACACCGAGCACGATTAGCGAAATGTAGGGGAAGTGCTTTGTCGGATGAAGCCTGCCGAATACTTTAAAGAAGTAACCGTCCCTGGCTGCCGCATAGGGAATTCGAGAGTAGCCGAGCAGAAGAGCAAAGACGGAGCCAAACGCGGTCCACAGAATCATGGCCGTGAATATCGTTGCTGCTTTCGCGCCATAAATTCTCTCCATGAAGATTGACACCACAAAATCCGATTGCGGGTGTGTGTTTGCAGGGACAAAATCTCTCCAGGGCACCACACCGATGATCGAAAGGTTTATGGCAAAGTAGATGATGGCAACGCCGATCACGCTGATGATGATGGAGCGCGGAATTGTTCGCCCGGGGTCTTTGACTTCGTCTCCGATATAACAGATGTCGTAATAGCCCAGATAGTCATAGATGCCAATGCGCGATGCGGCACCGAGACCAAAAAGAAAGCCCAGCGAGAAATTGAAAGCGCCTGGCGGAAAATCGAAGGCCCGGGCGGCGCTGAAATGCATTGCGCCGGTGACAATGACCGCAAGTGTGGTGACCAGAGTGCCGATCCATAAACTTACGGTGATCTTGCCGATTGAAGTAATGCGCCGATATAGGAGCGCAATATTAATAATGCCGATAACTATAACGACGAGGATCGTTCCGCTCGGAGTAATTCCCTGCCAGATGTATCCGACATACCTGGCGAACCCGATGTAGCCTGACGCTATCTCGAGTGGACCGCTCAAAATGAATTGCCAGATGAAGAGAAAGGCCATGAAGCGTCCGAAGGTCTCTCGACCGTACGCCTCGCGCAAGTAAAGGTAAGTGCCGCCCGATCCCGGCATCGCCGCACCGAGTTCGCTCCAAACCATTCCATCAGGTATGGCAATCAAGACCGCGACAACCCAACCCAACATCGCTTGTGGGCCACCAAGCGCCGACATGAGAAGGGGGATCGTGATGAAGGGGCCGATCCCAATCATGTTGGACATGTTCAGCGCTGTCGCCTGCAATAGTCCAAAGCGCCTCAGAAGGTGCTCGTCTGTTTCTTTTTTCTCGGGTTTTGCCGTCATTGTAACGACGTGATTGGCGCACCATCATACCCGAACATCTCCAGGTGTAAAGTAATTTTTTGCGCTGCTCCAACGAGCACGTCTGGCCGCTTTTATGATTGACTTTTGACACAATGAAACGTAATTTGCGCGCGAGAAAATTTGCTTTTGAGGAAAAACTAATGAGCCGAACGATTCTGCTTGCGCTAATAGCCGCAGCTGCCGTCTGGGCGCCTTCTGTTCTCCTGGGCAAAACGTCCTCCTCGCATTCAATTCAAGTTGCTAATAAGACGTTAGTCGAGCGACTGGGTTATCCGGCCGATGCAAAACTCCTGATTGTGCACGCTGACGATCTGGGGCTGGCCCATTCGGTTAACGCCGCTGCAATTAAGGCGTTCGAGAGTGGCTTAGTTACCTCGGGCAGCATTATGGTTCCTTGTCCCTGGCTGCCTGAGATAGCGGCCTACGCCCGAACCCATGCGGAAGCCGATCTAGGTTTGCATTTGACGTTGACGAGTGAATGGAAGCCCTACCGTTGGGGACCGGTGCTGTCAAAGGATCGTGTCGCATCATTGCTGGACGACAGCGGTTATTTTTATCTGACCGAAAGCGAAGCTGCGTCGCATGCGAATGTGAAAGAGGTTGAAGCCGAGATTCGGGCTCAGATCGACCGTGCTCGAAGATTTGGCATTAATCCCACGCATCTCGATTCACACATGGGTACGCTTTATCAAAATAAAGCGCTGTTCGAGATGTTTCTCCGGGTAGCTCGGGAGACGAAGCTGCCCATCAGAATGTCGAAAGAATGGTTTGCCTCGACGGACTATTTGCCTTCCATACTCAACCCGAACGACGTTGTCATGGACAGAATAATTAGTATTGAGCCAGCCGTTCCGGCTGAGGGTTGGGCCAAATTCTATACCGACTCGATAAGGAACATTCAGCCGGGTGTGACTGAGATAATCAGCCACCTTGCTTACGACGATGAAGAGATGCGGGCAGCGACGGCCGATCATCCTGACTGGGGCTCCGCATGGCGGCAGCGCGACTTGCAGTTCTTAACCAGCGATGCTTTCCGCAAAGTACTTCAGGAGAATCATATTAAACTCATCACCTGGCGCGAAATCGGAAAGATGCAATACCCCAAGTAAACAGATATGTTAAAGTGATCAATTATGAAAATCGATCGTCGTGGTTTCCTGGCAGTTTCGTCTTCGGCATTGGTGTTGGCGAAAAGCCAACTATCGTCGGCGGGATATGTTCAACCCTATGAAACCTCTGCGCCGTTTGAGAACGAGGAAAGAATCGAGGGGAAAGAGATAGCGGTCTATACCACCGCCGAAAACACAAACTACCGCCTCTCTGCTACTGACACCGTGGCATTTAAACATCTGGGTCAGCCCCTGGAAACTCAGATCTGTGTCTTTGTCGATCCCGCTAAGACATTTCAAACGATCCTGGGTTTCGGTGGCGCTCTTACCGATGCCGCTGCTGAGACGTTTGCAAAATTACCGCAGGCTAAACAGCAGGAAATCTTAAATGCCTATTTTGATGTCAGCAACGGTATCGGTTACACGCTCGCAAGAACCAACATTCACAGTTGCGACTTCTCAAGTGGCAGTTACACCTACGTAAACGAAGGCGATAAGGAGTTACGGTCCTTTAGCGTCAGCCACGACGAGCAATTTCGGATTCCCTTTATCAAAAAAGCGCAGGCCGCAGCCGGAGGAAAACTCACCCTCTTTGGCAGCCCCTGGAGTCCACCGGCATTCATGAAGGACAACAACGATATGCTACACGGTGGAAAATTGAAGCCGGAGTTTTATCAATCCTGGGCCAACTATTACACAAAGTTCATCAAGGCATATCAGAAAGAAGGCATACCCATCTGGGGCATTTCGGTTCAAAACGAACCCATGGCCACGCAAAAATGGGAGTCATGTATTTTCTCCGCAGAGGAAGAGCGAGACTTTTTGAAAAACTACCTTGGCCCCACGATGAAAAGGGAAGGGCTTGGTGATAAGAAGATAATTGCCTGGGATCACAACCGTGACCTCGTCTACCAGAGAGCCAGCACCATCTTGAGTGACCCCAAAGCCGCCAGCTATGTATGGGGCATTGGTTTTCACTGGTACGAGCCATGGAGCGGCGGCGAGCCGATGTTCGATAACGTTAAGCTCGTGCATGAATCTTTCCCGGATAAAAATCTGCTCTTCACTGAAGGCTGCTCTGACTCCTTCAATGCTCAAAAGCTTACCGACTGGAAATTAGGCGAGCAGTATGGACGTTCAATGGTCAATGACTTCAACTGCGGCACTGTCGGCTGGACGGATTGGAACATATTGCTGGATGAAACGGGCGGGCCAAATCACGTTAAGAATTTCTGCTTCGCCCCGGTTCACGCCGATACGAAAACGGGTCAGCTGATCTACACAAACTCGTATTACTACATTGGACACTTTTCAAAGTTCGTCCGTCCGGGCGCAAAGAGGATCGCCAGCTCACCCAGCAGGAGCCAGCTGCTTTCCGCTGCCTTTATCAATCCTGATGGAAAAATGTCGGTAGTGGTGATGAACCAAAGCGACAAGAAGATTTCCTATTTCCTTTGGCTGGACGGCCAGGCCGCGGAAGTCAGCAGCTTGCCCCATTCTATGCAGACGCTTGTGTTCTGACGGGCGCCAAGAACCGCCCGGCCGTCGCAACTACAGAAAAGATCACTCAAGCCTCGAACTCTCTCAAGTCAAAAAGGGTCTCCGCCCCAATGACAAAGCCTTAAGCATTACTCTAAGTCACTGTCCGTTGCACAAATATTTCTGAGAAGTATTGGCGGTGGCTGTAGAAGACAATCCCCCAGAGAATTGTTACAACGATTGCCAACGCGGCACCACTCGGATTCAAGAACAGGTGATACAAAAGAATGTTCACAATCACTGGACCAAGAAGCACAAGCGCAAGCGGCACGAACCGATTCACGAGCAGTAGCGCGCCGCCTGCGACTTGTAGCGCAGCGACAACCCAAAAGTAGTGAGACTGCGCGAGTGCGCCGATAAACTGGCCTGCCAATCCCGAAGGCATGGGCCCCATGTTAATGAAATTCAAAAAACCATTTAGCCCAAACACGACGAAGATCAGTCCGAGTAGAAGACGTGCGATCAAGGTTGCGATTTTCATTCACTTTCCTTTCCGGCAGAGCTAGATTGTTGAAGCAACTATTAGCTTAACTCCCACAGGGTATGGTGACGAACTGTCCAGCACCTAACCTCGGCTTAGATTAGTTTTATTACGATCCTTAGTCGCCTTCAAGCATCCAGGCAGGCGCCCACGCGTGCCCTCACGTCCTCGATCAGTTGCCTGGCCTGCTCCTCGTCTTCAGCTTCCGCGACCAGGCGGATTATCGGTTCGGTGTTGGAACCGCGCACGAGGAACCAGCCGTGGGGCGTGGTCACTTTGATGCCGTCGCGCCGGTCCATGGGCCACTGCGCATATTCACGGCGGACCAGCTGCAGTACCGTGTGAATACGATCTGAACGGCAGACCATTTTCTCCTTTAACATGTAGGAGCGCGGCAACTCGGCCATCAGTTCCGAGATTGTACGCCCGGTTTCGGTGAGCAGGTGGAGAATGAGCGCCATCCCCACCAGACTGTCGCGCGCGAAGTTGATCCGCGGGTAAATGACGCCGCCATTTCCCTCTCCACCGACGACCGCGTGGTGTCGCACCATCTCTGCAGTCACGTTGGCTTCGCCAATCTTCGAACGATAGACAGGGCAGCCGAAGCGGGCCGCCACGGCGTCGAGGGCGCTGGTGGTCGAAAGGTTCGCAACGACTGGTCCAGGTTCATGTCCGAGCACGTAACGCGCCGCGAGCAACAGGGTGTTCTCCTCTCCGATCGCCTCGCCGTGTTCCGAGACGATAGCCAGGCGATCAGCGTCCATGTCCTGCGCGAAGCCGAGGTCGCACCCGTGCTCGCGCACCGCCGCGCAGAGGGCTCCAAGGTTCTCCGGCACGGGTTCTGCGCCGCGCGGAAAGAGCCCGTCTGGCGTAACGTTTAGCGGTATGATTTCGACGCCGAGCGCCTCAAGCAGACGCGGCGCGACAATGGAGCCGGCTCCGTTGCACGAGTCAACCGCCACGCGAAGTTTGCGCGCACCCGGCGGCGTAGGTAATTCGCCGAGCTTCTCCAGAATCACCTTGACGTGCCGATCCACCGCCCCCGCGGACGGTTCGACCGCGCGCATCTCCGTTCCCGACACCTTCCTGTATTCGCCCTGGTGATAGATGTCCAAAAGCTGTCGAGCCTGCGCGTCTGCGAGGAAGAGGCCAGCGGAGTTAATGAACTTCAGCGCATTCCATTCGGCCGGATTGTGGCTGGCCGTAATGGCGATGCCGCCACGTGCGCTTCGCTCACGCACGAGGAGTTGAACGGTTGGCACTGGGCAAATGTCGAGGTCAGCCACACGACATCCGCTCGACAGCAACCCGGCCACGACTGCCTGCCGGACCATCTCGCCTGAAGTGCGCGTGTCGCGTCCGATGACGATGACGCCCGGTCCAGTGTACGTACCAAACGCCTGCGCGAAACGCACGATCAGGGTGGGCGTCAACGACTCCCCAACGACGCCGCGCACACCGGAGATGCTGATTTTAAGAGTCGGTATAGCTCGCATAGCGGAGTTCTCAGTCGTGCAATTCGCAGAAGACGGAAACAGTCGCTACCGCTCCGGGTTCTGACAGTGCAGCGGCACGGCTACTTCCCTGGAAGAATCTTCAACCCCTTGACGCCTTTCAAGTCCAGGCGAAACAGTCCGCCCTTACTCTTCGTCTCATCGCCCAGGGCGCCCGTGACATACAGTTGATCCATGCGCGGACCGCTGAAAGCCACATTGCTTGTGGTTAGGTTACCCGCTCGATATCTGCGCAGCAGTTTTCCCGCGGGACTCAACACCTGCACCTGCTGCATGCCGTAGTGTGCGACGTAGAGGTTACCGGCCACGTCGAGACACATGCCGTCGGGCTCGTTGGCTATCTGCTCCGCCTCTTTCATGGGGAGATTTGCGAAGACACGCATCCTCCCGACGTTCCCGGGCGAGATGATGTCGTAGCTGAGGATGCGGTTGTGTTTGCTCTCTCCGACGAGCAATGTCTTACCGTTGGAACGCAAAGCTATACCGTTCGGAAACGCCAGCCCCTCTGCTACCAGATGAGTTTTGCCTTTCGCATCCACGTAGTGAACCGTGCCGATGGGATTATCTAAACTGGAGCCGCCGGGGTCTGTGAAATAGAACCCGCCTTTTGGATCAAGCGTCAGGTCATTAGGCGCGCGCAAAGGTTTGCCGTCACACTCCGAAGCCGCTTTGCCAATGATCTTTCCCGCGGCGTTCAGATGGAGGACGGCGTGCTGGCTACCATCGCAGACCAGGTGGCTGCCGTCCGGAAGAATCTTGTGGCCGTTGGGCGCGCCCGTCTTTGCCCACACTCTTGCCTCGCCTTCATTGGCGACACGATATATGGTCTCGTTGTAGACGTCAGAAATGTAAATCGCGCCGTCACGATCGACCACGACTCCCTCAGTGTAGCCCGGCACTTCCAGGACCTTGACGGGCCTCACATCACTCTCGGCGGGTAGAAGATCCCCACTATTGACTGCCGCGGGAATTAAGACGACAGCAAAAAGAAGGTTTTTAATCAACATCGTGGTCACTCCCTGGTAAATAGACTAACCTATTATCACTTCACCATCCGGTCACGCGCCCACTCGAGCAACTCGTGCGCTCGCATCGGAGACTCGGCCTCCGCGATGACGCGGATCATCGACTCCGTATTCGATACACGCACGTGGACCCAGCCGTCGGACCACGAAATCTTGATCCCGTCGGTCTCGTCGTAATCAAGATTCTCCTGCTCGAGCTCATCCCGCATTCGCTGCAAGACCGAGTGAATTCGATTGGGTTCGACGGGCATGTTGTGCTTCAGCAAGGTGAAGCGCGGTAACGTCGCGGCCAAAGCGGACAAGGGCTCGCCCGTTCGCGCCATGTGTTCGAGAATTAATCCAATCGCCGCCGCGCTGTCGTGGGTTACCTGCACACGCGGGACGATGACTCCTCCGCTGCCTTCACCGCCTACCACGCCGCCGACCTCCAGCATTGCTTCAGAAATAAATGCCTGCCCGACCGGCGTACGAACAACCGACGTGCCGTGCCGCGCAGCTATGCGCTCTACCATCATGCTGGTCGAGATATTCGTAACGACGGGACCAACCTCCCGTCTCAGCTGAATCTCCGTCGCGATTGCGAGCGTCGACTCTTCGGACAGCATTTCGCCATTCTCGGTAACGAGACCCAACCGTTCCCCATCAGCGTCGTGGGCGAAACCGATTTGCGCGCGTCCTGCCAGTACTACCGCTCGGAGTTGACCCATCGTCTGCGTTCCGGGCTCAGGCGCGTGTGGGAATGGCATCGATGGATCATCATTGACAGCCAGCACATTGCAACCAAGCGCCTCGAGCCACTGCGGCGAGAGTAGCGAGCAAGAACTGTTGCAGCAGTCCACAGCGACCGTCACGCGACGCGCGCGGATGGCCTCAACGTCGAAGGCGCGGGAAAGAATCTTGAGGTGATGCGCGATGGCGTCCTGTCGCTCTACTTTGCAATGAATGTCTTTCCAGCCTGCCTTCGCGAATTCGGCTTGATGGAAAATGTCGAGCAGTTCCTCGGCCTGGGTTGCATTCAGGTAGATCCCGTCCGCGCGGACAAACTTTAGCGCGTTCCAGGGCTCAGGGTTGTGGCCCGCAGTGATTGAAATTCCACCTTCGGCCTGCAGCCATTGAACCGCCAACTGCAGGCTCGGCGTCGGGCAGATATCCAGGTCGATGACCTCGCACCCAGTGGCGAGCAGCCCCGAGATCACGGCGGCGTGGACCATCGGCCCTGACGTGCGCGTGTCCCGGCACACGAGGATGCGCCCAGAGTCGAGGTAGGTACCCAAGGCTTGGGCGAACGCCACCGCCAGTTCCGGCGTGAAGGTTTGCCCGACCACGCCGCGCACCCCGCTGATACCGATTTTGAGCGAGTTCACAGTCATCTCTTCGAAGAGAACGCCAGCCCGACGGCGGGGAGGGGTCAGTTTCGATGAAAGTGTCCGATAAATTCTCGATACCCCTGATCAAGGGTCCTTCGACGCGTAGCGTCGAAAGTTCTCAATCGGAGTTTCCTTGACTTCGTCGTAGCGCAACGACAAGCTAAAAGCTGATGGACATCAAACTGACCCACCACCGGGGCAACGCGCATTCCTGAACCCGGATCAATCCTCGATGATCATCTTTCCGAGGCTGTGTCGACTGGTGGGTTAGGTTTTACCGATGTTCAGTCAGTAACCTCAAGTATGACACCGTAACTTACGCCGTGTCAGCAAGATAATAGACGAAACTGGGCACCTTTCTAACGCCATTCGGGCCCAATACAGCTTAACCGCTTTGTCGAGGAAACGCATGAGAACGAGAACCTTTCTGCCGCTTATTCTGTCCTTGTTCTGTGCAATCAGTGCGTCCGCTCAGTCTGGGGCCGCCACCGCCCCGGCCGCCACCCAGCTCAACCTGATGCCAGTACCTCTGTCGGTGCGTTTTGACACCGGGAGACTTCCCGTCAATTCGTCTTTCACGGTTGCCGCCCGAGGGCAGGTTGACCCTCGCCTTCAGGCCGGGATAGACCGGGCTCTTCGACGCATCGAAGGTCGCACTGTCATGGAACTCGCGCGCGGGCTGGCCGGCAACACCGCAACGGCTACCCTTGTCGTGGAATCCGGAGGACCGGGCCAGGCAGTGCCTTCGGTGGAGGAAGACGAATCCTACTCGCTTGAAGTATCGGACAGGCAAGCCGTGCTCAAGGCGCCGACCACTGTCGGCGTTCTGCGTGGGCTCGAGACTTTCCTGCAGCTCATTGACAGTGATCGTGACGGCTATTTCGTGCCCGCCGTTCAGATTCAGGATCGCCCCCGCTTCCCCTGGCGAGGCTTACTGATCGACGTTGCACGCCACTTTCAACCGATGGAGGTTTTGAAGCGAAACCTCGACGCAATGGCCGCGGTCAAACTCAACGTCTTGCACTGGCACCTGACCGAAGACCAGGGCTTCCGCATTGAGAGCAAAAAATTCCCGCGCCTCCACCAACTTGGCTCCGATGGCCTCTTCTACACGCAGGACCAGGCGAGAGAAATCATCGCCTATGCGCGCGAGCGCGGCATCCGCGTCGTCCCCGAGTTCGACATTCCGGGCCACGCAACGAGTTGGCTCGTTGCGTATCCTGAGCTCGGCAGTGCGCGGGGGCCTTACACAATTGAGCGCAAGTCCGGAATCTTCGAGCCGGTGCTGGACCCGACGCGCGAGGAAGTTTACAAGTTTCTCGACAAGTTTCTCGGCGAGATGGCTGCGCTCTTCCCCGACGCCTACCTGCATATCGGTGGCGATGAGAATGAGGGCAAGCAGTGGGACCGCAACCCGCAAATCCAGGCCTTCATGAAGTCGAAGGGCATCAAAGACAACCATGCACTCCAAACTTACTTCAACAAACGTCTGCTGCAAATCCTCAGTAAACACGGCAAGACCATGATGGGCTGGGACGAAATCTTCCATCCCGAGTTGCCACAGGAGGTCGTCATTCAATCATGGCGCGGCCCCGCAGCGCTCGCTGAGGCAGCGAAGAAAGGCTATAAGGGTGTTCTCTCCGCTGGTTATTACATCGACCTGATCTTCCCCACCTCGAAGCACTACGCCGTTGATCCCATTCCAGCCGACAGTACGCTTACGGCAGCCGAGGCTGCTCTTGTTCTCGGCGGCGAGGCGACGATGTGGAGCGAGTGGGTTAGTCCAGACACGATAGATTCGCGTATCTGGCCGCGCACAGCAGCGATCGCTGAGCGCCTCTGGTCGCCGCGCACAGTCACCGACCTGGACGATATGTACCGGCGTCTCGCCGTGACGAGCCTGCGGCTCGAAGAAGTCGGGCTAACACACGAGAAGAACCAGGCGATGTTGCTCCGGCGGCTGGCTCAGGGTAGAGATATCGGGCCGCTCCAGACGCTGGTGTCCGTCGTCGAGCCGGTTAAGGAATACAGGCGCAACCAGCAGAGACCGCAGAGCATGCTCAGTCCGCTCACCGGCCTCATCGACGCAGCCCGCCCCGACAGCGATGCAGCACGTCGGTTCGCCGCGACGGTTGATGGTCTGCTCTCGGACGCTCCGCGTTTCGAGGCCCACTCACAACAACTCAGAAATACTCTCACGCAGTGGCGCAACGCCGGCCCCGAACTGGAAACGATAATCGACCGGTCGCCCGCTCTGCACGAAGCAAGGCCGCTAGCCAAAGATCTGAATGAGTTGGGAACGACCGGACTGGAAGCATTGTCTTTTATTTCCAGGGGCGTCGCCCCGTCTCCTGAGTGGCGCGACGCAAGGCTCGCTGCTCTCGATCGGGCAGCCAGTCCCAAAGGCGGGCTGGAATTCCCTATCATCCCCGGCGTCCGGCAGCTCGTAATTGCAGCGTCTGAATTGCACCAGCTTAAACAGATGACGCCCGCCGAGTGGAAGACACAGGTTAAGACTCTGGCAGCGCTGCCGAAGTCGTTATA
>DASXQM010000058.1:0-49391 GCA_036507195.1 Pyrinomonadaceae bacterium
CTGGCGGAGAGGGTGGGATTTGAACCCACGGTGGAGTTTCCCCCACTCCGGTTTTCGAGACCGGTGCACTAAGCCACTATGCGACCTCTCCAAGAGCAAGGATGAAGGCGGAGAGCAAGGATGAAGGCGGAAGGATGAAGGATGAAATATCGCTATGAATTCTGAAGTTAACTTTCCTGGTTCGTTCCTATTTGATCGGTCGGCTCTGAGTTCATCCTTCATCCTTCCGCCTTCATCCTTCACCCTTCATCCTTCCGCCTTCATCCTTTGCTTCTCCCGCCGCGTGCGAAAAAACTCCTGCATGATCTCTCGACACTCCTCCTCGAGCACGCCGGCCGTAATATCAATCCGGTGATTCAAAAAATCCGTATCGCAAACTCTAAATCGCGATTCGACTGCTCCGGCCCGGTCGTCGCGCGCGCCATACACCAGTCTTCTCACTCGCGCCTGTATCAAAGCGCCGGCACACATCACACAAGGTTCAATCGTCGAATAAACCACCGCTTCAGTCATTCGGTAGTTACTCACCCTGCCTGCGGCTTCTCGCAGCGCCACAATTTCCGCGTGGGCGGTCGGATCCTGATCGGTGCGGGTTCTATTTCCCGCAACGGCAAGTATCGCTCCATCAGCAACGATGCAGGTGCCGACCGGGACCTCGCCGCGCTCACCAGCCTCATGCGCTGCGACGAGAGCCTGGCGCATCCAATGCGCGTCCGATTCTCTTTCCCGAGCAGCAGTCATGATAGAAACACTCACGTCAAACAACGGAAATTTAACTATAGGTGGCCCGCTCAAACACTGTCAAGCGAGTGGTTATTTCGATGTTTTTCTCCTGGCGGCAGCTGTCGCCTTACGCGCGATCTCTCCTTTGGCGCTACAAAAACCGCCACCTGTAAATGCGCTTAGCTACGAACGAATGTTAAGTGCGTGCTATATTATTTTTCGGAGTCGGAACAGGCCGCGCTGTCAATTCGGCGAACCCGCCGTCGAGCCTGCATAATGACCACTGAAGCCCCGCAAAAAGGAACCGGATCGCCTTCGGCCGAACGGATCAGCAGTCGTTTGCGGCCTGCGCCAACGCCTGAGGCTGCCGTCTCGGAAAGGACGGCCCACAGCGCGTCGGCTAACGTGCGCCGCATGGCACCCGCGGAATTCAATACGGCGATGATCCATTTCTATCGCGGCGAGGTGCAACGTTCGAACACCTGGCGGACTCGGCTTGATACGACGACATATTGGGCGGTATTAACCGCGGGAGCAACGTTGTCATTCGCTTTCAGTTCTCCCAGCAACCCGCATTTTGTTATTCCGATCAATTCAATTCTAATCGCGATTTTTCTACTGATGGAAGCGCGCCGTTACCGCTATTATGAGATCTGGTCAAGCCGCGTGCGCGTAATCGAAACGGGATACCTGGCGCAGATGCTGGCGCCCGAAAGTGTTCCGCCAGACGAAGCCTGGGCCGAACATTTAGCGGCGGACCTAATCACGCCCCATTTCACCATCACTGAATGGGAAGCAGTTGGGCGGCGACTGCGCCGAAACTATCTTTGGATTTTTGCGCTGCTCGCGCTTAGTTGGAATCTCAAAGTCTATCTGCATCCGCTACCTGCGCGCGACTTCAATGCCTTTATAGATCGCGCCACGGTTGGGGTTGTGCCGGGCTGGATGGTATTCGTCGTCGGCGTAATTTTTAATGCAGCCATTGCAATCTTTGCTATCGGCACCGTGCGTTTGCGCGAAGCCACCGGCGAAGTCTTGCCGAAGCATGAGTTCTCGTTAAGACCTTTGAAGGCAATGACCAGCTGGACTCGAACCGCCACGGGCACGGGCCGTACGACGGTTCGCGCCAAGCGTGCCCGGCAGCGTGTTCGCAGTGGCATGGCCACCGGTGAATTCAGAAAAATAGACATTAGCGAGACACCTGATCGAGACAGCGGTCAAAGATCAGAGGTCAGCGGTCAGAGGTCAGAAGTCATAAGTCAGGAGTCAACGATCAGAGACTAGATCAGAGATCAGAAGTCAGAGATCAGAAGTCAGCGATCAGAGGTCAGAAGTCATAAGTCAGGAGTCAACGATCAGAGACTAGAAATTCTCCGTCGCGGCTTAGTCCCGATTCAAGGCCGAATCCAACAGATCGACACCTGACTTCTGATCTCTGATCTCTGACCTCTGACCCCTGATCTCTGATCTCTGACTTCTGACCTCTGTTCTCTGTTCTCTGACCTCTGGTTTTCTATGATTCAACTCCGCGGACAACAACTTACTCTCGAACAAATTGCAGAAGTTGCAAACGGGCGGGAGCAGGTAGCGCTTCACGATGATGCACGAACGCGCATCGAGGCCTCGCGAGCTGTCGTTGAAAAGATTGTCGCTGAGAATCGGACTGTATACGGCGTCAACACCGGCTTTGGCAAGCTGTCTGACGTTCGCATCGATCCGGGGCAGTTGCGTGAGCTGCAATTGAATCTTGTGCGCAGCCACTCATGCGGGTTAGGAAACCCCCTTTCTGAGGCTGAGTCTCGGGCCATGTTGTTGCTGCGGGCGAACGTCCTGGCCTGCGGCTTGAGCGGCGCCCGTCCGGTAATAGTTGAGACGCTGGTAGCGATGCTGGAGCGCGGAGTAACGCCGGTTATTCCTGAGAAAGGTTCGGTCGGAGCGAGCGGCGATCTGGCGCCGCTGGCGCATCTCGCACTGGCGGCGATCGGCGAAGGCCAGGCTTTCTACAAGGGCGAGCGTTTAACCAGCGCCGAAGCGCTCAAGCGGGCTGAAATAGAACCGCTGCGATTGGAAGTTAAAGAAGGCCTGGCGCTGCTCAATGGAACTCAGGCGATGGGCGCGGTGGGCGCGCTCGCCTTGCGTCGTGCGCAACGCATAACCCGTTTGGCCGACGTGTCCGGCGCGATGTCGCTCGAGGCGTTAAAGGGAACTCCGGTAGCGTTTGATGAACGCATTCACGCTGCCCGGCCCCATGCGGGTCAGGTCGAAGTTGCCAGCCACCTGCGCGCGTTGCTTGCCGGAAGCGAGATTCGGAAGTCGCATTTGGAAAATGATCCGCGCGTTCAGGACGCTTATAGTTTGCGCTGCATGCCGCAGGTTCACGGAGCAGTGCGCGACGCTTTACGGCACGCGCGCGGAATTGTTGAGACCGAAACCGGAAGCGCCACCGACAATCCTCTGGTTTTCTCGGAGACCGGCGACGTTCTCTCCGGCGGAAACTTTCACGGCGCGCCTCTCGCCCTCGCTTTCGATTACGCTGCCATCGCTTTAACAGACCTGATAAGCATTACTGAACGGCGCATCGACCGTCTCGTGAATCCGGACGCGAACGAAGACCTGCCGCCTTTTCTAACGCGCCAGGCCGGGATCTCGTCAGGATTCATGATGCTGCAGGTGACCGCAGTCGCGCTGCTCAGCGAGGCGAAGATATTGGCCCACCCGGCGAGCGTCGACAACGTCCCTACGGATGGTGGCAAGGAAGATCACGTTTCGATGGGGATGACGGCGGCGACAAAACTCCGATCGATTGTTGACATTGCCGAATTGGCCACGGCGATCGAGTTGATTACCGCGGCTGAAGCGTTGGAGTATCGCAAGCCGCTGGCCCCGGGGCGCGGGGTCAAAGCTGCTTATGATGTTGTGCGAACGCGTGTGTCGCCATTGCTGACCGATCGCTCAATGTCCGGTGATATTCAAACGATCGCGGAGGCGGTACGGGTGGGTGAGTTTGATTCGTTACTGGGATAGCATGTTAGGTATTGAGTTTTTGAATACAAGGTTAATTTTGGTCTTCCCCCGTCTTGCGGAGAGGAGAATTCGAAAGTTAACTCGGGAGGAGAGCAGATGTCTGACGCATTTGACGAGAGAAGAAAGGGTTTGGAAGAAGAGTATTTTCACCGCAAAAACAAGGAGGCAATCGAAAAGCTGCGCGAGAAGATGAGAGTGGCTGAAGAGGCCAAAGCGGCTGGCGCGTCTTCGATGCGTTGCCCGCGATGCGATGGTACTTTGAAGGAAAGTAAGTTTGAGGAGGTGTCGATTGACACTTGCGAAAAATGCGGCGGCGTCTGGCTGGATTCGGGAGAGTTGGAACGACTGACTAAAAAGGACAAAGGTGGCTGGTTGAGCAGGCTCCTGAGTCGCTCTGACGATTAAGAAAAGACCTCTTTTCCATTTGAAAGGATCCTCCCAGCAGCTCCGTGAAAGAGTATTCCTTATGTCTTCGAGAACCATCCGCGCGCCACGCGGCGCGACCTTGAGCTGCAAAAGCTGGCACCAGGAAGCGGCGCTGCGCTGTCTGATGAATAACCTCGATCCGGACGTCGCCGAGAAGCCGGACGAGCTTATTGTCTACGGCGGCGCGGGCAAGGCGGCCCGCAACTGGGCGTCGTTTGAGGCAATCGTCCGCGAGCTGCAAGCGCTGGAAAACGACGAGACGCTACTGGTCCAATCAGGCAAACCCGTCGGTGTGTTTCGCACTCACGAGTACGCGCCCCGAGTTTTGATTGCCAACTCGAATATCGTGGGCGCCTGGGCCAACTGGGAACACTTCCACGAACTCGAACGCAAAGGCCTGATGATGTATGGCCAGATGACGGCCGGGAGTTGGATTTACATCGGCACTCAGGGGATTGTTCAGGGCACGTTTGAAACTTTTGCGGCGATGGCCGACAAACACTTCGGCGGCGATCTCAGTGGCAAACTGGTTGTATCTGGAGGCATGGGCGGAATGGGCGGCGCGCAACCGTTAGCTGCTACTCTGAATGGCGCGCTGTTCCTCGGCATCGACGTCGATCCGGCTCGCATCGAGCGGCGCGTGCTCACTGGTTACTGTGATCGCCTGGCGTTCACGCTCGATGAAGCGATCGACATCCTTGACGACGCGCGTGAGCAGCAGCGTGCCGTGTCAGTGGGACTGGTTGGCAATTGCGCGGAGCTGCTTCCGGAGATTGTTCGCCGTGGAATCAAGGTTGATGCCGTAACTGACCAGACAAGCGCCCATGATCCTCTCAATGGTTATGTGCCCGCCGGTCTGACGCGCGAGGAAGCCGCGGAATTGCGGGGCAACGATCCACGGGCCTACATCAACCGCTCGCTTGAGTCCATGGCTGAGCATGTGGAAGCGATGCTGGCACTTAAGCGTGCAGGCGCGGTGGCCTTTGACTACGGGAACAACATACGCAAGATGGCCTTCGACGCCGGCTGTGAAGATGCGTTTGAGATTCCCGCCTTCGTTCCCGAATACATCCGCCCGCTCTTCTGCGAAGGTAAAGGTCCCTTTCGCTGGGTAGCGTTATCCGGCGACAAAGATGACATACGCAAAACCGATGATCTGGCGCTCGAACTTTTCCCGGACGATCGAACGTTAAATCGCTGGCTGCGTCTGGCGCACGAGCGCATTCAGTTTCAGGGACTACCAGCGCGCATCTGCTGGCTTGGGTACGGCGAACGCGCGGAGATGGGCGAGGCAATCAATGAACTCGTCAAGCGCGGTGATCTAAAAGCCCCGATCGCCATTGGCCGGGATCACCTCGACACGGGTTCAGTGGCTTCGCCATATCGTGAGACCGAAGGAATGAAAGACGGATCGGACGCCGTAGCCGACTGGCCGATTCTCAACGCGCTTCTGAATACTGCAAGCGGCGCAAGCTGGGTTTCGTTTCATCACGGGGGCGGCGTGGGTATTGGTTATTCGCTGCATGCCGGCCAGGTTTCAGTGGCCGACGGCACTGATGAAGCTGCGAAGCGACTTAACCGCGTGCTCACAAACGATCCCGGCCTCGGCGTAGCGCGCCATGTCGATGCGGGTTACCCGGAAGCTGAAGAAACCGCTCGAAGCAAGGGCGTCAGTGTTCCGATGTTGCAATCTGGCAATTAATTGTTCATTTAACCGGCTTACTAACACTTGATATCGCAAGATGTTGTCACCCAAAAACCTAACGCGATGAATTTTATGGACGCGAAAATGAAACACGCTCGCTTAATTCTGTTCGGTCTGTTGCTGCTGATCCCAATGTCCGCTTATGCCCAGCGGGATCCGCCAACCAGTGAGATCGAGTTGCAGAGCGCGCTGCTCGGCAGAACCATCAGCTATCGCATCTTGTACCCCATCAAATACTACTCTGACGGCAAGCGCGAAACGCGCTTTCCCGTCCTTTACCTGCTTCACGGCCTGACCGGTCACAGTAATGATTGGTTAGAGAAAACCCGAGTTGCCCTCTATGCTACTCACTACGACTTATTCATCGTAATGGTGGAAGGGAATAACGGTTGGTACACAGACAGCGCCACGGTTCCCGCTGATAAGTATGAGTCCTACATTCTCTCCGAACTGATTCCTGACGTAGAGAAACGCTTTCGCGTCAGCACGCTGCGGGAGGGTCGGGCCATTGCCGGGTTATCAATGGGAGGCTACGGAGCAATCAAATTTGGATTGAAACATCCGGAGATGTTTGCCTTGACAGCCTCGATGAGTAGCGCATTCGGCGCGGCGTCATGGACCGAAAAAGAGCTCAAGGATCCCGGAGTGATACGGGATTCGTTGCTCCAGACCTTTGGGCCCGCCGGCTCTGCCACGCGTGCTGCGAACGATGTATTCAAGCTGGCTCGAGAAGTTTCAGCCAAAAAGATCGCACCTCTTCCTTACTTCTATTTTGATTGTGGAACCGAAGATTTTCTTTTCAATAACAATCGCGAATTCGCGAACCTGTTTGTTGAGCTAAAAATTCCGCACGAATACCGCCAGCTCCCCGGCAATCACTCCTGGCCCTACTGGGATGCGCAAGTCGAGGAGATTCTAAGACTGGCTGCGGCCAGATTGCGCAGCCAGGAGCCCGGTCTCAAAAATGCGGCCCAATGAGGAATGCTATGACTATGCCCGCGCCTTCCGAACATCGACATCGACACGTTTCACAAAAGGCCAGTCTCTTCACCGAGTCTGTCATTCGCGAGATGACGCGCGAGGCGCTCAAACACGGCGCAGTGAATCTCTCACAGGGCTTTCCCGATTTCGCGGCCCCGGAAGATATTAAGCGCGTGGCGATGAAAGCGATTGAAGACGACTTCAATCAATATGCAATCACCTGGGGCGCGCGCGACTTTCGCGAAGCGATTGCGCGAAAGACAAAATGGTACCTCGGGCTCGACGTCGATCCGGAAACAGAACTCACGGTCACTTGCGGCTCAACCGAGGGAATGATCGCGGCGATGATGGCTACGGTCGACCCCGGAGACGAAGTTGTCGTCTTCGAACCGTTTTATGAGAACTATGCGCCTGATGCGATCCTGTCGGATGCTAAGCCTCGTTACGTGCCGCTGCGGCCGCCTGACTGGAGTTTTGACCCGCACGAGTTGAGGGCGGCTTTCAACGCCAATACGAAGGCGATTATTGTTTGTAATCCAAACAACCCCACGGGCAAGGTCTTCACCCGTGAAGAGATGGAGTTTATCGCCAAACTTTGCCGGGAGTTTGATGCGCTCTGCTTCACCGACGAGATTTACGAACACATTCTTTATCCGCGCGACGGCGCCGAGATCCAACACATCTCAATGGCGCAAATTGAAGGAATGCGCGAGCGCACGGTAATCGTCAACTCGATGTCCAAAACATATTCGGTTACCGGCTGGCGCGTGGGTTACTGTATAGCGCCGCCGGAGATAACCAGCGCGATTCGCAAGGTCCACGACTTTCTTACCGTCGGCGCGGCGGCGCCGCTGCAGGCGGCTGGGGCCTACGCGCTTTCGTTGCCACCGGAATACTACGACCGTTTACAAAATGAATATCGCGCGCGCCGCGATCTGCTTTTGCCGGTACTGGAGAACGCTGGGTTCGCTACCTTCAAGCCTGATGGCGCCTACTACATCATGACCGATATCTCCCGCTTTGGTTTCGCTGATGACGTGGCGTTCACAAAGCATTTAATTCGGGAAGTTGGCGTCGCGTGCGTGCCAGGTTCCAGTTTCTATAGCGTTCCGGAACGCGGTCGGCAGCAGGTAAGGTTTTGTTTCTGCAAAAAAGATGAGACGCTGCAGCTTGCTGCGGAACGACTGGAAAAACTCCGCTCTATGGTTTAGGTTCTCGTCCGAATTTCAAGCTTCGGTTGTTGCCTTCCAGATGCGGATAAAACCAAGGCTTGGAATCTACACGCGACTAACGCGGCTCTGCCGCCGCACAGTGCGGAAGGCTCTGCCTTACCGGCCTGGTTTTCTAAGACTTGAGGCTACACCTCCGTAGGTTTTTTCGAGGCGTAGCCTCGAACAGTATCAAAAGGTCCTTCTACGGGAAGGCAAGGCCTTACCCCACTGTGTGGCGGCAGAGCCACGAAAAATAAATCGGATGCCTTTAAGGTTCTAAGTATGATTAAGGTTATATGGATCTTGACAGCTATGAGGATTGCTATATTCGCATTGGCGGGAGCGCTGCTATTTGGGCTCAGTTCGGCTGCACTCGCACAGCAGGTTGCCGATCCTCATTTCAATGCGAAAGTCGAAAACCCGGCGTATACAAAAAACTTTCCCCGCGTTCTTTTCGACGAGGCCCATTACAATTCTGACACTACGAACGGCCGTTACAAGCCTTTCGCCGACCTGCTCTTCAATGATGGTTATCATGTTGTCGTCAACCGCCAGCCATTCACGAAAGAGTCGCTCAAAAACTTTAAGATTCTGGTAATCGTGAACCCGCTTGGGAGTGAAGAAATAGATGATGAGGGCGCCGAAGGTCCGGCGTTTACGAACGAGGAGTGTGACGCGGTAACTGATTGGGTACGCAGCGGAGGCGCACTGCTTTTTGTTGCCGATCAATCGCCCTTTGGTTCGGCAGCGGCAATTCTCGCGCAGCGCCTGCAGGTCGATATGAGCAAGGGCTACACAACAGACCCGGCGAACGGGGACAAAGAATTAAACAATCCGAGTGTCTTAGTTTACTCGCGCTCGAACCATCTGCTTGCAGAGCACGCGATCACAAACGGACGTAACGATGCGGAACGTATAGACCGGGTAGTAGTTTTTACCGGCCAGTCGCTGAAGGGCCCGACGGGAAGCGACGCCTTCCTGAAACTCGCCGACACTGCCGTTGACAACGTTGCATCGCCGGGAAAGAGCGGCTCCGCCGCGGGCCGCGCTCAGGGCATTGCCTACCGGATGGGAAAGGGGCGCTTGGTGGCGCTAGGTGATGCGGCAATGCTTTCTGCGCAGGTCACAGGCAGTGACAACCGGCCGTTTGGTATGAATATCCCGGACATCGACAACCGGCAACTGACGCTTAACATCATGCATTGGCTTTCGGGTTTGCTGAAGGAACGTTAATCCTCAGATTACACAGAATTCAAAAAAGATTGAGCGTACGGACTCACCACCGTTTGCTCACTGCAAACTCTCTTCTTAATCTGTGTAATCTATGTAATCTGCGGATAAAGTAAGTGACAATTAGAAACCTCCGCGACTCTTGCCGCATAATGGAAGCTAGCTTTTACCGCCCCTCTTCCCGTTTTGAGTCTTCCATAAGGAGATACCGGTCACATGATTAAGTCGCATGCCTATTTCGTTTCCCTCCTGGTGATCCTCTGCGCGGCTCAGTTTGCGTTCGCTCAAATGCGGTCTGACCCCAGGGGTACGTGGGCTGGACCGATGACAACTGACGAAGGTCCAGGCGGATTGGAAATTGCCATCGCGCACGACGGATCCCAATGGAAGGCGAGCATGAAGATTCGCCTGGGAGGCCAGGAAATCACTCCGACGGTGCATGACCTGAGGATCGATGGCGCCGAGCTTTCTTACGCAGCCGATATGGGAAGCAACCTGTTGAAGGTTGCCGGCAAGTTTGCTGGCGACACTCTCAACGGCACCATTCAAGTCTTTCGAGGCGACAAAAAGATTGGCGACGCTACCTTTGCCTTGACCTTTGGCGGCCAGATGCCTGCCCTGCAGCAACAGCAGGGCGGCGGGCAAATGGCTGATCCCAACTTCAACGTCAAAGTAGCGAAGCCTGCCTACAAAAACAGAGGGTACGGTCCCAAAGTCTTGTTCGATGAAGCGCACAATAACTTCCACACCGCAACTGGCCGCTACAAACCCTTCGCCGATCTAGTTACGAACGATGGTTACCAGGTTATCTCTAACAAACAACTCTTCTCGCCGAATGTGTTGCAGGGTTACCGCATTCTCTTTATCTCGAATGCTCTGGGCGCGCCCCAAATGAACGACGCAAACGCAACCGATCCGGCATTCACAAATGCGGAGAGCGACGCGGTGCGCGATTGGGTTCGCCGCGGCGGTTCGCTCCTATTGATCGCAGACCACGCACCTATGGGCTCAGCCAATCAAATTCTCGCAAACCGCTTCGGTGTTGACATGAGCAAGATGTTCACGGTTGATGAGCAAAACTACGATAAGGAATCTGACAATCCCGGTTTCATCGTTTACACCCGGGAGAGCGGGCGGCTCGCTGATCATCCGGTAACACGCGGGCGGAACGACAGCGAACGCGTCAACAAGATCATCACCTTCACCGGACAATCGTTGAAAGGACCGGCCAATAGTTTCGCGTTCTTGAAACTAGCCGAAACCGCCATGGATGCGATGCCCGGAGTCAACACGAAACCTGTTTCTGCCGCGGGTCGAGCGCAAGGAATCGCGATGAAACTTGGCAGCGGTCGAGTGATCATCCTCGGCGAGGCAGGCATGCTTTCAGCGCAGGTAGTAGGCGCACAACGCGTGCGGTTTGGCATGAACCGTCCCGGGATCGATAACCGGCAACTGGCGCTTAACATCATGCACTGGCTTTCGGGCTTGCTGAAGGAACGTTAATCCGCAGATCACGCAGAGTGCAGGCATTTCACAAAGGATTGAGCGTACGGACTCATTGCAGCTTGCTCACTGTAAATTCTCTTCTTAATCTGTGTAATCGGTTTAATCTGCGGTTGGAGGTATTCTATTGGTAAATGTGGGATGCAAAACGGCAATTCATCTGGTTGGCGGCGGGGCTGGCTCTCGGCACGTTTGTCGCTTACTCAGACGCTCACACTGAAGACGGACTGTTTGTTCCGCGTTTCTTCGTCTTCATGGAAAGCCTGGTGCTGGGGATTATTGCTCTGCTGTTTTATTTCTACTCGAGGAAGAAGCAGTAAGAGTAATCCGCAGATTACGCAGATTTCACAGATTCAAACCCAAATACTACAGGCATTGAGAGCCGCGAATTATTTGTGCCGGCAGTCTGCGAATCTGCGTAATCTGTGTAATCTGCGGATAAATATGGAATGGCCGGATATCAAGCTCAACTTCAATTCGGCTGCTGCGCAGTTTTCGAACGAACCGTAATCCCTTCGTCGCCGAGCACCAACAAACTTCGCGCTTCGCCAAACGGCGCGCTCGACGGCAGATAAGAAAGGACGTAGCGGTTTTTCCTGAGTTCGTCGCAGATACTCTTTGCTGCCACCCCAGGCTCATCGATTGAGAAGATGGCGCCGCCGGTTCCATCCACCAGCTTATCAATCACCTGCTTCGGCTTGGGTACATCCCGGCGGATGGCGCCGCGAGTGCGGTCCTGCGCCTGCACTGCGTAAACCGTTATGTCCTGCTTTTGCAGCTCCGCAAGGATTTTCTCGAATGACGTCTTGCTACCGCGGTCGAGCCCGTCACTGATTACGACGATCACCTTTTTCTGCCCCGGCATGGCGCGCAACGCCTGCTCAATCACCGCGCTCGTTGCGTCAAAGAGATGCGGTTGCCCTTTTTTCCTGAACAACTTTAGCGAACTCTCGATCGACTTCGCATCGTCGGTCCAGTCTGAGACTATCTCCGCTTCTTCGTCGTAGCCGACGATCAGTAACTTGTCGCCTTCAAAGATCTCGTAAGCAAACTCGCGTGCCGCTTGTTCCAGCTTCTCAACGTCGGCTCGGATAGTTAAGGAGTTATCAACTAACAAAACAAGCCGCGCCGGTGACGGATCAGGAGTGAAGTTTCTTATTGTTTGCTCGACGCCGTTGTCATAGACCGCAAGTTGCTTGGCGGTAATCCGAGCCGATGAGTTGTCGCGCCTGGCAACAATGTTCACCAGCACGCCGCCTTCATTCGATGTGACCGGCCGGCGACCTGCCTGGGCCATGAGCAGAGCGCATCCGCCCAGGAGCAAAACCAAAACTCCTGAATAACTCAGGCGGGCGCGGAAACGCTGGTCGGCTGCCCGGTTTCTTCCCGCTCCGTCGATTCGTGATTGATACATCAACTTAACGCTGAGGGATGCGTGCTTCAATCACCACTGGGGTTTTTGGTTGTGGAAGCCTTTTCGGAAGTTTTTTTTGCCGGGGAGCTCTCTTGAGTTTTCTTGTCAGACTTATCAGACTTTTTATCATCTGATGAGGCAGTTGAGGCCGCAGTGTCTCTCTCGGCTTTCTCTGCCGCTTTCCTGCCTTTGCCGGCGTAGTCGGTTACGTACCAGCCCGAACCTTTGAATTGAATCGCCGACGCCGAAACCAGTTTTTCAAGTCGCCCGCCACATTTGCGGCATTTGACTGGCGGCTTGTCATTCATCTTTTGAAAGACTTCGAGGTGCGCTTTACACTTCCGGCATTCAAATTCATAGATCGGCATAAACTCGCTACTCCGTTCCTGCTGACAAGAACTTGTCAGAAATTATACGGGCCACGCAGCAGCCTTGCAAAGAGTCGGCCGGATTGTCTTGATCCGAACAGGTGGTAGCGCCGGATCATTTTCCATTTGTCATTTTTCATTTACCATTGTTCAATCGTCGGAGGCTCCTCAAATCTCCACCCAAAAATCTGCGTTTAGATGAAAGATGACAAATCTGAAATGATAAATGGAAAATGAGTCTTTAATGCGCCACCTGATAGAGTGGCCGCTCATCTGCTTTGCAACTTCATGTCCGGTTCGTTATGATCCATTCGAACTACACTCCGATGTCAGACACCGCAAAATCTCTCTCTCTCGAACGCAAGATAAAGATGCAAGAGGCGCGCGAAGGCATCATCAACCGCCTGGCGTTGACGCTTCCGACCACCATCAATTTGGATCGCTTCCTGAACGTAATCGTATCCGAACTGGGCCGGATGATGAATGTCGATCGCTGCGATGTCATTCAACTCACCTCTCCAAGCGAGCTGCGAATAAGCCACGAATGGCGCGCCATCGACGACGTTCCGTCAAGTTTGGGGACCGCTATTCCGCTGGATCTAAGACAACTTTCGGAACATGTTGACATAACCAGGCCTATTCGGCTCGATGACACGTCGGCTCCCGGGCTCGATCATAAAGTGAGGTTTCTGGCAAAGAGCCTGGGCACGCGCTCGTTGTTGGTTGTCCCGGTGATTCTCGGTGCCGATGTGCTGGGTTTGGTGGGATTGCACATGACGCGCACGCTGCGCGCCTGGCTTGACGATGAAGTTTCATTTCTGGAATCCATCGCGCGGCAAATTGCGGTTGGTTATCAATACACGCGTCTCTACATCGACAAGGAGCGCGAGGCTGAAACGAAGCGCGCGCTGCTGGAGATTGCCAACGCACTCAACGCGCGTTCTGATTTTCGCGAAGTCTCCTCTCTCGTTCTTGAACGCGCGATCACCCTGGTCGGCGCAGACTATTCAGCGCTCGGCGTTCTCGATCCGAAAGGTGGACGCATTAGTCTGGTCGCCTTCAGAGCTGCGCCTCACGCAACTACCGATGGAGTACAGGGCTTGATCGACGAGCACGGGCAATCGCTGGACGTCACGGAGTTTCCGGCGGCGATGGAAGTGCTGGCTGCAGGCAAAACTCTGCGCTTGTTGGATAGTGAGCTGCCCTTTCCGTTCCGTTTGATGTTCAACTCGATTCTCGGCGGACGCGCGGCGCTGGTCGCGCCAGTTCGTGTGGCCGGACAGACGTTTGGGTTCCTCGGCCTGGTCTGGAGCGAAGCTCGCCAGGGCTTTCAAGATCACGAGGTAGCGCTCGTGGAAGGCATTGCCGATCAATGCGGTACGGCGCTCGAGCGAGATCAGCTTTCGGCCGAGGTTATGCACTTGCGCAGCGCGCTGCATGAACGTTACGGCGAAGATCGCATCATCGGGCAGACGGGGGCAATTCGGCGGGCGATCGAATTAGCGCTGAGTGTTGCTGATACGCAGACGACCGTTCTGATCCAGGGAGAATCCGGCACCGGCAAAGAGCTGCTCGCCAACCTAATCCACTACAACTCCGGGCGTGAGGATCAGCCGTATGTGAAGCTAAACTGCGGCGCAATTCCCGAAACACTGCTCGAGTCGGAATTGTTTGGCCACGAGAAGGGCGCGTTCACGGACGCGCGCGCGCGGCGCCTGGGACGATTCGAAGAGGCAAACGGCGGAACGTTGTTTCTTGACGAAGTTGGCGAGATGAGTTTGTCGGCGCAGGTCCGACTCCTGCGAGTTTTGCAGGATGGCGAGTTTACGCGCGTGGGCGGAAACGAAGTGTTGAAAGCGGACGTGCGGGTGATAGCAGCCTCGAATGTAGACCTGGAACAAGCCACTGAGTCGGGAACGTTTCGTCGCGATCTCTATTATCGTCTTTCAGTGTTTCCCATCGGCTTGCCGCCGCTGCGCGAACGTCCCCAGGACATTCATCCGCTCGTCATCCACTTCCTCGAACACTACAAACAGAAAACCGGCAGGTTTATCTCCGGCATTTCCAAAGATGCATTGCAGGCATTGATTACTTACGAGTGGCCGGGCAATGTACGCGAGTTGGAGAACGCGATCGAGCGCGCCGTTATTATTGCTTCCGGCCGGCAGATTGAATTGGAAGACTTGCCGGAAACTATCGGCCGGGTAGCGCTACAGGAGCAGGACCGCATCAAGGTGGAACGTGCCCGGGCGGCCAGCGAAGGACGGACCACCACCTTTGAAGTGACTGTGCCCTCATCGATGGATGAGATTGAGCGCCAGGCCATTGAAGCGACGCTCGAATACACCAGGGGCGACAAAACTCACGCCGCACGCGCGCTCGGCATCGGGCGCAAGACCCTCTACCGCAAACTCGACCAATACAACGGGGACGACAGCGGCGAGTAACTAATCGTATCAGAACCGGGAGCGGACCGGGGGCGCGGCAGCCGCGCCGGGGTGGTGGTAGCGACCGGCGCTGGCAAGTCAGATCTACACCCAATCTATGGCAGATTTCGTGCCCAAGGTGAATCTAATACCCGGTCGCTACTCTTCCGCTTCCGGTTCTGATTGATTGCCCTAGCCCAAATTCTTGCGCCGCCTCATGGGGTTTTGTTATAGTCAACTCCTGATAACCTACATTTAGCACTAACCTGCAAAGCTTGGGGCTTTGCTTCTGAGGAAAGGACTCTGTTATGGGAAATGACGATTATCGACGAGATTCTGGCGACAACATCTCCACTCGTCTTACTTACCTTCTAATCGGCGGCGGCATTGGCGCCGTTCTGGCTCTGCTTTTTGCACCGAAATCCGGGCAGGAGCTCAGGGGCGACCTTGCCGAGGCGACGCGCAAAGGCATTGATAAATCGCGCGAGGCAGCACAGCAACTTGGCGAACGAGCGGGTGAATATTACGAGTCCACTCGTGAGCGCGCCAGCGAACTCTACTCGCAAGCGGCCACCAAAGCTTCCGATATTTACTCACAAGCCTCTGAGAAAGTCGGGGAGGTAGCGCAGACCGCTCGTGATACCGCGGCGCGCAAAACCAACACGGTCGCGGCAGCGATTGACGCCGGCAAAAAGGCGTATCAGGAAGAGAAACGCAAGACGGAATTGTCCGGCAGGATTGAGGCAGCTCCTCAATACACCGAAAAGCCGAACTAACAAATTGCCGAATGCCAATTGCCAATTGCCGATTAGCAAAGTGTTAACCATCGGCAGTCGGCAATTGGAAATCGGAAATAGGCCATGTCTCTCCTTGCCCTGCAAATAAACCCCAACGATCCGATGTTCTGGATCATGGTAGTTATCGCTCTGTCTTTCATCATCATTGCGGTGGCGATGGTGGCCATTGCGGTTTTCGTTAGCCGCGCCGTGGGATCGGTAAATCGTCTCGAGCAAAAAGTCGAACCCCTGATCGAAAGGATGACGGTGATAAGCGAGCAGGGGCGGCAGATTGCCGTGCAGGGAAAACTGATCGCCGAACAGTTTAATGCGGTGTCCGGACATCTCTCGGCCGCTACCATGAATCTTTCAGAATCGCTGGCAATAATCAAAGATGAAGTTGGTGAGTTGAAGGAAATAGTGAGTGAGACAGCCCATGAGGCGCGCGACAAAGTCGAACTTGTCAGCCGGACGATCGATCGAACGCACGATCAGGTTGTTACCACCACCGATTTCATCCAGAGGAAAGTAGTCGATCCGGCGCGCGAGCTGGCGGCGATTATGGCGGGCTTCCGCCGTGGGCTCGAAGTTCTCGTAGCCCCCATGCCGAAGCCCATTAACCAAACCTATGGAGAGGATGAGATGTTTATCGGTTGACCTCTGACGTGCCATTAGGGACTCGAGAACCCGAACCATCGCATCCTCCCGGATCCTGGTTCGGGTTTTTAGTTGCCTGATCACTCGAGCTAAGCACATTTTGGAGAGTGTCGCGTTGTACTGTTAGTATTGTTGATTCCGAAAAGCGCCAGGAAACTATGTCTACTGAAACTCCACTTGATCTGAAAAAGACCATCAACTTGCCGAAGACGGGATTCTCGCAAAAGGCGAATCTGGCGCAGAGCGAACCCCTGCGTCTAAAGAAATGGGCCGAGATACGCCTTTACGACCTGATTCGCGAGGCGCGCGCAGGCGCCGAGAAGTTCATCCTTCACGACGGCCCGCCCTACGCGAACGCCGATATCCATCTCGGCACGGCGATGAACAAAATCCTTAAAGACTTCGTCGTGAAATCGCGCAACATGTTGGGCTACGACGCCCCTTATGTGCCCGGTTACGATTGTCATGGACTGCCGATTGAGTTGTACGTCGACCGCAAGCTAGGCGCCAAAAAAGCAAACATGCCGGCTGTAGCCATCCGGCGCGCCTGTCGTGAGCACGCGTCGCAGGCTTTGAAACGGCAGACGCGCGACTTTCAGCGGCTCGGCATTTTGGGTGAGTGGGACAATCCCTATCTGACGATGTCGAATCATTACGAAGCGGAAACAGCACGTTTGTTTGCTCGCTTCGTCGAGCGCGGCTACGTTTACAAAGGCGCGCGCCCAGTCTATTGGTGCATACACGATCAGACTGCGCTGGCCGAGGCTGAGGTTGAATATCACCAGCACATGAGTCCTTCGGTCTATGTGAAGTTTCCGCTGAAGAGCGATCCGGCTTTGATTGATCCCGCGCTGGCTGGCAAGCAGGTTTTCGTGCTCATCTGGACGACTACGCCGTGGACGTTGCCGGCGAACCTCGGGATCGCAGTTCATCCGGAGTTTGAGTACTCAGCATTTGAGTCGGGCGACGAAGTTTACATCGTGGCGAGTGAATTATTGGACGCCGTCGTCCAGAAATGTGGACTGGGCGAACCCGATGCCGATGGCAACCGGCTCAAGCCGAAAGTACTCGCCCGCTTCATGGGGGCGAAATTAGATCGTCTCGAGTGTCGCCATCCGTGGATCGACCGTCCCTCACTTTTGATGGTCGGCGAGCACGTGACGCTGGGCGGAGAAGCTGATGCAGAAACCGAACTCGACGTAAGCGAAGCTCGCGAAAAGAAGGCGACCAGCAAAGCAGGAACCGGCGCGGTGCACACGGCGCCAGGTCATGGCCACGACGACTTTGTGATCGGAAAGCGTTATGGCCTGGAAATATATTGCCCGGTCGACAACTCCGGACACTTCACGCCTGACGTAGAACACTTCGCCGGCATGAGTGTCTTCGAAGCGAACCCGAAGATAGTTGAGTTTATGCGTGAGCGCGGCATCCTGCTGTTTACGGAGAATTATGAGCACCGTTATCCCCATTGTTGGCGCTGCAAAAACCCGGTGATTTTCCGCGCCACGCCGCAATGGTTCATTGCGATGGACCACGCCGGCGGCGCGACAGTGGAGAAAGATGAAGACGGGCGCGACCGCACCAATTTCACCGAGAACACGTCTGATAGTGCCACGTCGTCTGCGGTCCCCTTGCGAGAAGCCGGACTGCGGGAGGTTGAGCGCGTCGAGTGGCTGCCGGCCTGGGGCAAAGTGCGAATGCGGAACATGCTCAAAGGCCGGCCAGACTGGTGCGTTTCACGCCAGAGAGTTTGGGGGGTTTCAATACCGGTTTTTTACTGCGCCAAGTGTAACGAAGCGGTTGCCGAACCGGCGATCATCCGGCACGTGGCTGACGTCTTTGAACAGGAATCGTCGGACGCGTGGTATACGCGCGAAGCGCGGGAGCTATTGCCGGAAGGTTTTAGCTGTAAGAATTGTGGCGCCAACGAATGGACCAAAGAGACTGACATACTGGACGTTTGGTTTGATAGTGGCTCTTCATCAATCGCGGTTTTGGAGAGTCGTCCAGGTTTGCGCTGGCCGGCGGACGTCTATCTTGAGGGCGGCGATCAGTTTCGCGGCTGGTTTAATTCTTCCCTGATGGTTGGGCTCGCGGCTCACGATCGCGCGCCTTACAAAGCAGTGATCACGCACGGCTGGACTGTCGACGCGCAGGGTAAAGAGATGCACAAGTCAGGTGGCAATGCCGTCCCGCCGGACGAAGTAATAAAAGACTCGGGTGCCGACATCCTGCGGCTGTGGTGTGCATCGTCAAATTACTTCGACGACATGCGTTCTTCCAAAGAAATCCTGCAGCGCGTCACTGACGGTTACCGCAAACTGCGCAATACGGCCCGCTTCGCGCTTGGCAACCTGCACGGGTTTGACCCGGCCCGCGATAGCGTTCCCGCCGAAGAAATGCTGGAAACTGACCGCTGGGCGCTGGCTAAGCTTGACGAGGTGATTCAGACAGTTCGTGAAGCTTATGAAGCTTATGAGTTTCACACGGTCTATCACACGCTTTACAACTTCAGCACGGTCACGTTGTCGGCGCGCTACTTCGACATTCTGAAGGATCGTCTCTACACATTTTCGCCACGCAACTTCGCGCGGCGTTCAGCGCAGACGGCGCTTTTCCGGATCGTTGACTCCCTGGCACGAATGCTCGCGCCACTGCTGGTCTTCACCGCCGACGAAATTTGGGAAAACCTGCCGGTGGATAACACACGGGCTGCTTTCGTTCACCTCGCTTTGCTACCGGAAGCTAGCGGGCCGAGCGACGAGAGCTTGATGGCAAACTGGGAAAGGCTGTTTGAAATTCGCGACGAAGTTTTGCAATCCCTGGAAGAGGCAAGAATTGCAAAACAGATCGGGAGCTCGCTCGAGGCGCGGCTGGAGATATCCGCGGCGGAGGACAGTTACGATCTACTGCTTCGTTATCGCGACGAATTGCGCTACATCTTCATAGTTTCTCAAGTGGAGGTCGTGAATTCAGACGAAGGCGCCAGCGGGGTCGTCGTCAAGGTGTTCCCCGCGGAAGGCAGGAAGTGTGAGCGCTGTTGGAACTATTCGACCCGCGTCGGTGAATCAGCGCGTTATCCTGAAGTTTGTGAGCGGTGCGTGACGGCGCTCGAGGAGATTGAGAGAGATCAAAATGTGTGATCTTCCGCCCGATGTTCAGTGGTGGCTGTGCCCCACCGAACGCACGCCACCACTTTCTCAAGAGCTATGGCCCGTTTTGGGGCGCAGCCCCGTCGTGTGATGAGGTATCGGAAGGTCGGAGATCTTCCGCACAGCGGGCGGTAAAGCCGTATCCCGACAGGCCCGGATGCATAAGATGGAGGCAAACATAAAGGAAGCCAAATTGAATCCGGGCGCTCGAACCCGCCTCAGTTGGCGAGCGGGTTACCTATTCGCGAGTTTTGGCATCTACATGGTCGACCAGTCCAGTAAGGCATGGGCCGTACGCGCACTTAGGTTTGGTGATGATCAAACAATTATTCACGGGTTCCTCGATCTCGTTTACACCGAGAATCGGGGAATCGCTTTTGGTCAGTTGCAGGAGAGTGGGAGTTTTGGGCGTTGGTTCTTTGTAGTGCTTGCAATCGCCGCCGCAGTAGCCGTCTTCTATTATTTTATGCGTACGCCGCGAAACGACGATCGGGTCCTCGGAGCTTGCGCGCTTTTGTTGGCGGGCATCGCCGGTAATCTGACCGATCGCGCCCGGCTGGGTTATGTAATCGATTTTATCGTCCTGCACGCAGGTTCCTGGCATTGGCCAACTTTCAACGTCGCGGACGCAAGCATCTCGATTGGCGCGCTGCTGCTCGCCTATGATCTGGTTTTTGACAGGAAAACGGCGTCCGTTGTCAGTAGTCCGTAGTCAGTTATCAGTAGTCAGCTATTGGGTACTGAAGACGGACAACGGACTACTGACCAACCGCTACTAATATCGTTTCATGTATCCTGAACTATTTCGCATTGGCAGTTTTCCCATTAATACCTATGGCGTGTTCCTGGCGCTTGCCTTCCTCTGTGCCATCCTGATCACTGTAAAGCTGGCAGCTCGCGACGGGCTACCGCGCGAAAAGATCTACGATCTTTGTCTCTGGATGCTGCTGTCTTCGCTTATCGGTTCCAAAATTCTCATGTTGTTCACTGAACCGGAGTATCGCGATCATCCAGCGCAACTACTATCGCTCGACTTTCTGCGCTCAGGGGGAGTTTTTTATGGAGGACTTATTGGCGCAGTTCTAACGGGCTACTTTTTGATGCGCCGCTACAATCTTCCCTGGTGGAAGACGGCCGACGCCTGTGCACCTGGAATCGCTATTGGAAATTTCTTTGGCAGGCAAGGCTGTTTCGCAGCGGGCTGCTGCTGGGGAAAACCAACAACCCTTCCCTGGGGGGTGAAGTTTACCGAGCTGGGCCATGAAATCACTGGTGTGCCCACTGACGCCTACCTCCACCCGACGCAGCTTTACGAATCGTTCGCCATGCTGCTCGTCTTCTTCTTTTTGCTGTGGCTTCACAAACACCGGCGTTTCAGCGGACAAGTAATTCTCTTCTATGCGTTACTGTATTCACTCATTCGCTTCGGGATCGAGTTTTTGCGCGACGATCCGCGCGGTGACGTTTTTGGACTGACGACTCTAACAGGCCTCTCAACCTCGCAGATCATTGGTATTGTCGTCGGAGCCGGTGCGCTGCTGCTGCTCATTATGCGCTGGCGAAAAACCGGGGTCGCGAAAGCTAACTCGGCAATCGCCTCAGGCACAGTTCGCGCCTAACCCTAAAGTCACGTCTACAACCAATCCCGTCCGAAGGAAGTTTTTGCGAGGCTCACTCTTCAGTTCAACTCCCGTTTAGATAGCGGACTTGTCCGCCGGGCCGTGCGGCCAAGAGCGATGAGTCGAGCCATTTCCACCCCACGGGGCGCACAAGTGCGCTATCTAAACGATTCCTTTTTCTCGTTCGCATTGAGAGCTGACTTGTTCAGTACATGGTTACTTGAGCTTTGCCTTGTAAAGTACTTGACAGCATTCCAAACATGCGGTATTATCCCGCGCATGGGCTCGATCCACCTGGTCATCCCGGAGAAGGAAGAGCCGCCCGCGCTTCATGAGCGGGCGATGGATAATCTCCAGTACATTCGCGAGACGATGGAGCGCGCCACTGCCTTTACCGGCATTTCCGGCTGGGGACAGGTGGCCATCGGCATTACCGCGCTGGCCGCGGCTTTTATATCGGCTCAGCAAAAATCCTTCAAAGCCTGGCTCGCGGTCTGGGTTGCGGAGGCGGTGATCGCTTTACTCCTCGCCGGCTGGTCGATGGATCGGAAGGCTCGTGCTGTAAAGATGCCGCTGCTCTCGGGCCCGGGACGGAAGGTCGCGTTTAGTTTGTCGCCGCCAATTTTCGCCGGGGGCATAGTCACCGTAGTGCTTTATCGCGCCGGCTTAACTAATGCTATTCCTGGTCTTTGGTTGTTGCTCTATGGAACGGGCGTGGTAACCGGCGGGATGTTTTCCGTGAGCGCAGTTCCAATTATGGGTCTGTGTTTCATGGCGCTCGGGGCGGCAGCGTTTTTCGCGCCGGCAGGTTTGACCGACTGGTTTATGGCCGCGGGCTTCGGCGGACTGCATATTGTTTTTGGAGTGATTATCGCAAGGAGGTATGGTGGCTAGACAATCGGCACTAAAACATACAACTCAGAAGAAGCGCGAGGCCGGCGCGGATTTGCAAGGGGTTCGCGGCGCCAAGGCGAAACACCCCGCGCCTGGTCTTGACCGCTTAATTCATGAACGCCTGCGTCTCGGCATTGTTAGCGCGCTGGCCGCGAACGACTCTTTGACTTTCAACAACCTTAAGAGCCTGATGAATACAACGGATGGAAACCTCAGCGTGCATGCGCGCAAACTCGAAGAGGCGGGATATATCTCGTGCTCTAAGTCCTTTGAGGGACGCCTTCCAAAAACAGAATATAAATTGACTGTGGCTGGCCGCCGCGCGCTCGAAAACTATTTGAGCCATATGGAAACGATCATTCACCAGATGCGGAATCGTTAAAGCCGAAATCTTTTTTTACCTTGTGACTTTGCGTGGCAAAGCGCTTTGACTCGCTTTGCTGGCAAAAAAGGAGAACCAGGATGTACACGAATGTGAATCTCGCAACGCCGGTAGGAGCATTGGTGTTGGCACGCCAATGACGATACCGCTTCGCCCGAGCGAGAGCTACTCGACGACTCTGGTTTTCGACTTGCCCGCCGATATCAAAGACCCAACCTTGCTGATTCGAGAAGGCGAATTGGTAACGCATCTCGTGATTGGACATGAAAACAGCCCGCTCCACAAGAAAACTCGATTTCAAATTTATGCCTCAGCGACTGTCCCGCGGCGCAACGAGTAGACTTGAATATTGACAATTCTCTCGCGTAATCCAATGGAACATTATGACGTGATCATTATTGGCGCCGGTCTGGCCGGCCTGCATTGTGCACGGCTACTCGGCAGGCGGGACCTCCGTGTTTTACTGGTAGATCGCAAAGATTGTCTCGACACGTCCATCCACACGACCGGCATTTTTGTTCGTCGTACTCTCGAAGACTTCGACCTACCGGAAGACTGTCTAGGCCCAGCAGTCAGACATGTAACTCTGTATTCTCCTGCACGGCGGCGAATGGAATTAGTTAGTCCTCATGACGAATTCCGTGTCGGCAAAATGGGCCGACTCTACACGCGCTATCTCGACCAATGTTTACTCGCGGGAGTTGCCTGGTTGCCCGGAACTCGTTATGCCGGACACCGCCAGGTGACAAACCACCTGCCCGGAAAAAGCCACTTGTCAGTACGACTCGACAGCAACCACGGCGGCCATTCTTCTCGTTGGGTCGCTGCCCGCTACCTCGTCGGCGCTGACGGAGCAAACTCGCGCGTGGCTTGCGACCTGCAACTCGAGCGCAATCGCGAATGGATTGTCGGCGTTGAAGATGTGCTCACAGATGTTCCTCTCGATGGGCCCCCAAGACTGCATTGTTTTCTCGATCCGGCCATAGCGCCGGGCTATCTCGCCTGGATCGCCAACGATGGCGAAGACACACACATTGGAGTCGGCGGTTACCCAGCGATGTTTGAGCCTGTTCAGGCGCTTGAGAAGTTTAAGGCCACCTTAAAGGGCATCGTTGATTTGACAAAAGCAAAACACGTGGAACGCCGTGGCGGGCGCATTCCAGTCGGCGGTGTACTGCGCAACATTTCCAGCACCCAGGGACTGCTCGTCGGTGATGCCGCGGGCGCGGTATCGCCGCTGACAGCCGGCGGACTCGATCCATGCATGCGTCTTTCAACTCTCGCGGCAAAAGTAATTGCAGATTACCTGGAGATCGGAAACGCCGATGTGCTCCGCGCCTACTCCGGCGAACGGTTCCGTGCGCGATTTGCTTCCCGCCTCTGGATGCGGCGCCTGGTCTCTACGGTTAACCAACCGGCGCTGCTGGAGCTTGCCTGCGCCGGTCTGCACTTGCCGGTTCTCAACTCATTCGCCTGGCATGTGTTTTTCGGCCGTGGATCTTTCCCGGATGTAGACGCTCAATGGGCTCCGCAAGCTGTCTGCGAGACTAGTAGGGTCCTGCCGTGAGCAACTCTTCAATCACGCAAGTTCTTTATTACTCATGCGCACTCTCTCAGGCCGGCGCCTGGCAACTCGCCGGCGGAAACCGATGTAGCCACTCACACACGCTCGCTGTGGCGGGCCACGTTGCCCGGCTGCGAGAGGTATTCAAAATGGGGATCTCACAACAAACGACTTGAGGATGAGTGCGGCTTTGTTAACTGAGCTATAAGATCTAAAGGAGTCCTGAAATGACAAAACGAATCATTGCCATCGCTTTCATTTTCGTTTGCACCTCCATTGCTTGGGCCATCCTGGGCGGCACTATCTTTTCGCGCACGTATTCGCTGGACGCTATCGCTGAGAATCGCGTGGCTTCTACCTGGGGAGCTCCGCAAAACCAGGCGCCACCGATCGCCTCTTTCAGGCATGTTGTGCCGAGGGAGGAAGAAAGCACTGAGAATGGCAAGAAAATTGTCAAGACGATACAGGATGAAGTCACCACGACGCTGCCACTGGAAAGCAGCACGGTTGATGTTGCGCTTGATTTGGAGCACCGACAGAAAGGTCTACTGTGGTATAGCACCTACAAGGTTGGCTTTGCCGGCACTTACAGTTTCCGCAATACCAGCGACAAAGAAGAGGTCGTCAACTTCGTACTCAACTTCCCGACGACGAAGGCGATCTATGACGATCTGGTTTTTACGGTTGACGGCGCGCCGGTGGCGATTAGCAATCAGCAAAATGCTGCCATCGGTTCGGTCAAGGTTCCGGCGGGACAGGTGGCGCGCCTGGCGGTCGGCTATCGATCTCAAGGTCTCAATGAGTGGCGCTATAGTTTTGGCAGTAATGATGTGGCTCAGGTTCGAGACTTTGCGCTCAAGATGAAGACTAACTTCAAAGACATTGATTTTCCCGATAACACGCTTTCCCCCTCGGAGAAACATGAGACTGACAATGGATGGGATCTGGCCTGGTACTCTAAGAACCTCGTGTCAGGCTATCAAATAGCAATGGTGATGCCTGAGAAGCTGCAGCCAGGACCGCTAGCTGGCCGAATAAGTCTTTTTGCGCCGGTCTCGCTCTTCTTTTTCTTTTTTCTCATGCTGATCATCACCACAATGCGCGGCATCGAGCTTCATCCGATGAACTATTTCTTTCTCGCGGCAGCGTTTTTCTCTTTTCATCTGCTGCTCGCCTACCTTGTGGATCATGTCTCAATCCACGTAGCGTTTGCCATCTCCGCGGTAGTGTCAGTTTTTCTCGTTGTAAGTTACCTACGGCTGGTTGTCGGGCTTCACTTTGCGAGTCGAGAGGCGGCGCTGGCCCAATTTGTCTACCTGGTGATGTTCTCCTATGCCTTCTTCCTCAAGGGATTCACGGGGCTCGCAATCACACTCGGTTCTGTGGTCACGCTGTTCGTGGCGATGCAGGTAACGGGGCGCATCCGCTGGGCAGACAAGTTCTCGCTGAAACCTGGCGAGCAGCCCACCGCTGAACTGACCTGAGTGTTAACAGGATTGAGGTGCTTGTTTGCCAACCAGCGGGGGCAAGCCCACCTTCCTGACCATGAGCTGATTTCAGTTGAGTGATTAATCCATACTGAAAAGGCTTCCAAAGGTGAGATCAACATAGCGAGTCAGCAGTCTCACAGGTAGGAAAGGTGGGCTTCCCTACGGTGGTAGACCCGCACAAGGATCGTTAACGTTTTGACAGGCCCACTCTCTGGAGGTCACATGACAAAGTTAGAGCTAGATCGCGATGGTGAAGGTCGGGTGGGGAACCGGCCAGCGTTCTTGCGACGTCAATTCTTACCGCCTACCACGCACGCCCAAACTGTATTCGATGTGCTGTTCGGCATTGTTGCTCCCATTCTGTGCTTTCTCTTCGATCCTATCGTATTCAGATCAGCGGACTTTGGGCCGGCTCTTTTTTCTGACTACCAGGCTTTCGCTTACCTGGTTAGCGGGGTTGAGATTTTGCTTCTGATGGTCTGGCTGGTCTGGGGCCGAAACCTTCAGCCTGCAACTCGCCTTGCAGGAGGGATGCTCATGTCAGGCGCTGTGATTTCCGGGTTGATAGGGCTGATTCTCCTGCCCTTCTCGTTGCTTGGTCTGTTTCTGGGTGTCGGTGCGTTTGGGTTTATTCCATTTCTTACGGCCCTTGTCTACCTGCGGAATGCGAGGAGCGCCTTTCGGTTGGCGGCAAAGCCCTCGCGGCCGCATGGGTCTTTAAGGAAACCGGTGGAGGGACGAGGTCTGAGTGGTAATCGCGACTGGGTGGGCACGACGATAATCGGTTGCATCCTTATGTTGGGCCCGCCCGCGGCGTTGAGCTTTGCAGCTTCCATGTTTGTGTCGCAAGCCATGAACGCCGTGCTCAGTGCCGATGAGCGGCAGGCTGACCTGGCCATAGATGAAATTAAATACCTGGAGTATTTTGCTCGACCGGAGATCGACAAACTCGTTTTCGCCTATGAGCAGGCAAATGAACCGTCACGCAAGGAAGAGCTCAAGCGAAGGTATTTGAAACTCACCGGAAATGACATAGAAGGAAGGTGGAGGATAATTGCTGACTAAAAGCCCCAGACTGTTCTGGCAAGCCTGACTGCCGCCATGGCATCAACTTCATCGTCGGCGTGGGAATCCTGAATTTTATGGCGGTTTGCCAAGCCAAATCCTTTAAACTTTGTCCATAGTTTCCTCGTACAGCCTGTTGCGCGTTGGGATAGCCCGCGGGATTTCCGAGCTTCAATTAGACAATGAAAGCCTTCTTTTCCTTTTACACAGATGCCCTGAAGATTGCGATCCAGTCGATTTTTGCCCACAAGTTGCGGGCCTTCCTGACTTTGATAGGAATCATCATCGGGGTGGCTTCGGTGGTCACGGTGGGGGCCTCTATCAGTGGCCTCAATACTTATGTCGTTGACAAGGTGGCCAAAGTCCTCGGTAGCAACCACTTCATGATAGCGCGCATTGCTGCGAGCGGCCGCCTTTCGGATGAAGAATTCGAACAAATGAACCGGCGCAACAAGAGAATCAATTGGGACGACTATGAGTGGGTGCGGGACCATTGCGCTTCATGCACTGAAGTTGGCGCTGCCGTACAAGGCCAGGCCGATCTGAAACAGGAAGGGGTTGAATTTCCCGCGGCGCTGGTGTTTGGTGTTACGGCAAACATGGTAGACATCGAAGACAAAACAATCGCCGAGGGCAGATTCATTTCAGCCGATGAAGTGCAACGCTCGGCATTCGTGGTTGTGCTGGGCGGCGACATCAAGGAGAAGTTTTTCCCAAACACTGATCCTATCGGCAAGCTGCTGAAGATTCGCGGGCTTCCTATGCGTGTCGTAGGAGTTGAGGAGAAACGCGGATCCTTTTTCGGAGATTCGTTTGATCGGCACGTTTACATCCCAGTCACTGCTCACCTGCAAATCTTCGGACGCAACGGGCTGCAGATTCACGGCAAGGGCCGCAATCGCGAAACATTTCAGGCAACCATCGAAGACGCGCGCGTCGCCATGAGAAACAAGCGTCGCCTGAATGGAAACGAGGAAGACAACTTTGGCCTGGTCAACGTTGAAGAACTCAACAATCAGATCGATCAATTCACCGGCAGCATAGCGATGGTTGTCGTTCCCATTACGCTCATCACGCTGATTGTGGGTGGCATCGTAGTGATGAATATCATGCTGGTCAGTGTTACCGAGAGGACGTTTGAAGTTGGGCTGCGAAAAGCTGTCGGCGCCACCAGAAGACAGATTCTGCTTCAGTTTCTAATCGAGTCGGCCATCCTGTGCGTGCTGGGCGGAATTCTTGGGCTCCTCCTGTCCTGGGGAGTAACCGTCTTAATTACTGCGTTGGCGTCGATCACGATGACCATAACTATTGGTTACATCCTGCTGGCGCTGATTGTTTCAACAGCGATAGGAATGGTGGCGGGAATCTATCCGGCATTTAAAGCTGCGCGGCTCGATCCGATTCTGGCGCTGACTCAGACAACGTAATCGGAGACAAATTTTTGGGAAACTGTTTAGAGACGGGACTTGTCTAAACGGGCTATAGATAGATGAAACTTAAGCTTCCAACAACTGTATTGCGTGAGACGCTACGGATGGCGCTCGATAGCGTGCGTTCGCACAAGTTTAGGAGCTTTCTTACCATCCTCGGCATTGTAATTGGCGTTATGACCGCCATCACGATCGCTTCCATTCTCACGGGCTTGCGCCAAAACATTGTCTCCATCATTGAAGAATACGGCACAAACAATATCTACGCCTTCCATCTTTCTACTGGTCCGCGAACGAGCGAGGATCGTTCAGAGCGGGCCAGGAAACCCTTAACCACGGCTGACGGAGAGGCCATCCAGGCCCAGGCGAGCGCCGTAGAAGAGGTCGGACTGGTGGCTCCAAATGTCGGTTACAGCGGCGGACCATTTGACGACAACGTCACCTATAAAGGGCACAATTACCGCTGGGGAAACACCCAAGGTGTTTCACCAAACTATGCCGGCATCGTCAACATTGCGCTTAAAGAAGGCCGTTTCATAACCGAGAACGACGATCAGCAACGCGCGAATGTGATGGTCATCGGTGTCAATGCCGCTGACGCGTTGTTTCCCGGTCAGAACCAAATCGCCGGAACACAAGTGCGCATGGGTGGATACAATTTTGAAGTCGTCGGTGTGCTGGAAAAGCGAAAGGCAGGCTTCTTTGGTGAAAACGAAGAAGACAACGCCGTCTTGATTCCGTTTCGGACCGCGCAAAAGATCGCGCCCGCAAAGGGCTATCTGCTGCTGATCATTAAGGCGCGCTCCGGACAGACGACGGAAGCACTACAACAATCGGAAGAGATTCTTCGCCGTCGCCGTAATGTGAAATTCGAGGCGCCTAATAATTTTGACATTAAGACTGCAGATAAGTTTATTCAGCAGTTCGACAGCATTTTTGCGATGATCGGCCTGGTTGCAATTGCGATCTCGTGTCTCGGTTTGCTGGTTGGCGGCATTGGGGTCATGAATATCATGTTGGTAACTGTCACCGAGCGCACGAAGGAAATCGGTGTGCGTAAAGCACTTGGCGCGCGCCGGAGAGACATTGTGCGGCAGTTTCTTTTTGAAGCGATGACGCTTACCTTTCTCGGCGGCATTCTCGGCGTCGTTATCGCCGTTGGTATTAGTAGGCTGATCATGCTGCTGATACCTGCTTTACCCGCTTCGATTCCAGCCTGGGCCGTCATTTCCGGGCTCACGGTCTCCATCGGAGTCGGTTTATTGTTCGGCGTCTGGCCCGCTCGCAAAGCCTCTCGTCTCGATCCCATCGAGTGCCTTCGTTACGAATAAAGGCCTCGCTGTCCTTGGTCGTCTTAGTACCCTCCCTTCAACGAACCCTAGTCTCAGGAAGCGTGCGGTCTCCTAATCCTGCGGCTTCGCCGCCGCACAATTGGAAGCTATGCCTCATGCGTTTTATTGCTCGCCGGATGCGCAGTGTTGGAAGTTGCTCAAAATTGAGATCTGCTGATCGAGCTAAATCGGATAAGATGGCGCAGTAACTCATTCGAGGCATAGCCTCAAAAGAATGGAAAGACGAGGCCGGAAAGGCAGAGCCTTTCCGCACTGTGCGGCGGCAAAGCCGCGTGACCACAATATAATGACAACGAAGAGTTCGCAGCGCGATCTCGTCAAAGAGTATCTGACCTACATTCAGGTCGAGAAAGGTCTCGCGCGTCATACGCTCGAGAGTTACCGCAGAGATTTGGCGCGACTCGATCGCTGGGCAAGCAAGAGTGGGAAGACGGTCGCGGAACTGGCGCGACCCGATCTGCGCAAGTGGATCGCGCAGCTTTCGCGCGAAGGCCTGGCGCCTTCATCCGTAGCGCGAGCCGTCAGCGCGGCGCGTGGTTTCTTTCGCTTTCTGATGCTCGACGGTCATATCAAGCATCATCCAGCTGAAGATCTCGATACGCCGCAAAAGTTTTCCTACCTGCCAAAGTTTCTCACCGAGGACGAAATCGATCGCTTATTTGCCACCCCGGATATTTCAACGGAAGAAGGAATACGAGACCGCGCCATGCTCGAGCTGATGTATGCCGCGGGGTTGCGAGTTTCGGAGCTGGTGACATTGAAACAGACAGAGGTGGACATTGACGCCGGCGTGGTGAACTGCCATGGCAAAGGCAGCAAAGAGCGGCGGGTGCCCGTGGGGAAGAGCGCGATTCACTGGTTACAGCAATACGCCTCAGTCAAAGCCCAATATGGTCAATCGCCCTTTCCTCATTTGTTCCTTAACCGCGGCAAACCGTTGACGCGGCAGTTTGCCTGGACAACGATAAAAACCTATGCGGCAAAGGTTGGTCTCGAGAATGTTTCGCCCCACACTTTGCGTCACAGCTTTGCAACTCATCTGCTGCAACACGGCGCCGACTCGCGCTCGGTGCAGGCACTACTTGGCCACAGCGATATTTCTACGACTCAGATCTATACGCACATTACCGACCGCCACCTGCGCGCGGCTTATGATAATCATCATCCGCGGGCGCGAGTTGCTGCTACCACCACCACGACTGGGCCGAGCGTTTCGCAACCTCAGTCTGCCGTCAAGCCGAAACCTGACTAGCGCATTTTAGCAACAAAGTTGCAGACGGATGTTTCTACAACGCAAGCCTTCAGAAGAAGTTGTCAAGCGATTCATTTCTTCTCAGCAGGATCTTTCTTTTTCCTACGCGGAAGTAGGGGCTACGCGAAACCAATCTCGCAATGTCGACGGGGGCTATAACATCGACCACAATCGACTAAAGCTGGGTGAGGGAGAGGAGACTTACCGGCGCGCTGTTGCAGCTTTGCGAAGTTGGCATCAGTTTAAGCTCGGGTGGGTAACAGTTGTGCCATCAGGGAAGCCTTTGGACGTGGGAACAACTGTGGCCGTGCAAGCGAAAGTCTTCGGTTTCTGGTCCCTAAATGCTGCCAGGGTCGTCTATGTGATTGATGAAAGCGACTATGAAAAAGCGAGGTTCGGGTTCGCTTATGGAACCTTGCCGGATCATGTTGAACGTGGTGAAGAGAGGTTTACCGTTGAATGGTGCGCCGACGATTCAGTCTGGTATGACATCTATGCCTTCTCACGCCCCAGGCACCCGCTTGTAAGACTCGGCTTTCCCATAACCAGGATGTTGCAGAAGCGATTTGTCAGAGATTCGCTCGGTGCCATGAAAGCAGCGGTCGACAATTTGGCCGCGGATTAACGTGGGTTACGCGATTCTGAAAGACCTTCCTGCGCTGGCACTTCTTATTCTTTGATTTGATCCGGGTTCAGTCGTGTAAATCTGCCAGTAACCCTAGTTCCTGGCCAACACCACCGGCGCCAGTTCGGCCGCGCGAATGCGCTCGAAGAAACTGCGCACAGCCTGATACTGAGCCGCGGGAATGGTCCCAGCCCGTTGGGCAAGAGTGCGTGTGAAGACGAGCTCGCCATCTTTGACCGCATAAGTTGTGTTGTAAGAACCGAAGGAAGCATCAAGCTTCAAAGGATCGGGAAGCTCGTCAACCTCAAAGCCCGCTGGAAGTTTGACGCGAACTGTTTCACTAAACGCGCGAGACTCGAGTACCACCGGATGTTTGCGCGTCGCTTCGGTCAGGGAAAGTGATTCCTGTCGCGAGACGATAGCCGGCTTGAATACCAGCAGCCGATTCTGCATTAGTTGCGCGTAGTTAATAGCTGAGAAATCGACGTCCAGGTCAAAGCGTCCGCCCTCATTGTTATCTTTTGGGTCCACTCGCGACACCTTTGCTCCGGTGGCGCCACGGCTAACCCAGCTTTCTATCATCTTCAAGTATTGCGCGGAAGAAAGACCGCGAAACTGGCGTCTAAAGTCGGCCGCCGCTTGCCCATTAGCTCGTTCCCGAACAGTTGCAGTGATCGAACCTTCAGGCGTGAGCACTATGTTTGCCTGACGATCATATGAGCTTGCTTCGGGAGGCAGAGTGGGCATCCGCAATAGTTGACCCGCTTCACCCGCAAGCAGAAGCGCAAAACTCCCTTGTTCGTCTTCCGGCAAATCGCCGACCGGAGTGTTCGCGTCAGTAGCATCAAAGATCAACAAGCGGCCGAGTTTATCGTTCGCGATGACGGTTGGGGCTACCGTCTCATCGCTTACCTTGATCGCGATGATGCAGTGATTAAACTGAACCGGCGAGGCCCATTCTTCGCGCACTAGTGTTGAATCGCCGGCATAAATGAAAACCGGGTAAGCCGTAATGTCGATGGCCTTTAGCAGTGACCGCATCAAGTTTGCCTTGTCCTTGCAATCGCCATACGCTTTTGCGAGCACCTGCGAAGCGAGATGGGGGCGGTAACCGTTTCCGCGACCAACGCCGATGTCAATCGAAATGTATTGCAGGTTCTGTACGAAGTGAGCAATCGCCCTAATGCGATCCAGCTCTGTCTTCGAATTAGCAGTCAATTCGCGCGCCTTCGCCGCGACGCTCTCGTCCGGAATAGCCTGGGGGTTGTGGAGGTCAGTGCCCCAGCGCGAAACTTGACTCCAACTCTCAAAAACTTTTGAACCAGCCAACACAGTGCTGTCTGCCAGGAAATAGTTAATCGCAACGCGCGGCGCCAGGCTCTTGATTTTAGGGCTTGCTGGTTCAGGATTAATTGGCGCCAGATCCCTGAGCTCCCAGATATAAGTTGTCCCACTTACACTCGGTTCACTCTTTTCGTGGTTAAAAGTGATGCTCGTGGCCCGCCAACCTGCGGGCAATGTCAAACTATAGCGCGACTCCAGAGCGGGCAAACGATTCTGAAAGGCCCATATGTCCTGATTAAAGAGCGGCTGCCCCTCGCTCTTTGATTGGTAGCCAAATACAACGCCCGCATCGGCATCATCGGAAGCATCTATTGCCTTCACTCGGTATTCATCGTAAATATCGTTGGGGTCGGAAATACGATCTACCGTTTCGTCCTTGCCGTACTTCTTAACGACGCCGTTTGCTCGAATAAGCCATCCGCGTATGTCGTTGATTTTGCCGCTCTTCGTGAGATACATCTCTTCGGCGCCGGCAAATGCACGGCCGTCACGCGTTAGAACCCGAATGGCATAAGTAGTCGTCGTGATAATCCTTCCTTCACTATTTACGACGACATCCTGATCGCTACGAAGGACTACAGCCGGCACTTCTTTGTCGTAGGCAGGCACTTTGATCGCCGCCGCTTGTTGCAACCATTGCGGGGCCTCTTCCACTGGTGAGGCGAGGGTTGCTCCAGCAGTCAGCAGTAAGACGCCACAGAGGACAGTAACTTTCAAGTAGATCATTTGTTCTCCCATTGCGCAGTTGATAAGTCGTATCGGCTAGGGCGCGGCAGCTGCGGTAGCGGCTGCTTGTTTCAAAGTCACGGTGTGATTGTCCGCCTGATGTATGACGTCGAAATATCCCTTCAGCTTGGCGTAAGAGCCTACGGGAAAGATAATCGCATCTCCACCGCCAAAGAAGAAGTTTCGTTTATAGACCATCGTGCGCCCGTCTTTAGTGACGCCTAAGGTTGGTTTGTACTCGCCGATCGCACCAGCGCTGAACGACTGAGGAGCGTCCGCGTTGTCGAGCGAAAACCCGGCCGGCAATTCGATTGTCACTTGATCTTCCTCAGACCACGGATAACTAAAATAGACGGGATACTTGCGCTCGCTGCCCGAAAACAGCGGCCCGATTCCGTGCTGGAAAAATTCGGGCTGCAGGAAAAGGCGCTTGCCCGTGCGCTGGGCATAGCCGGGAACGCGAATGTGATAGTTGTAAATATATGGTTTTAGTGGATCGGTGACGTTCTCGATCTTTATTGCGGAAACATCGGCTGTACTCATCTGTTTCTTGACGGCGTCGCGGAGCGTTTCTTCCCGCTGCGCCGGCGAATCGTCGTCGTCCCACTCCTTGCGGAAGACCGCCAGGTGGCCGTAATACTCGATGTGCGCCTCACCCTCGAGAGTGCCATCGTCACTTAGAGTGAGCTTTGCGGTTCGTTTCACTTTCGACTTGTCCGGCGGCGATAGAGGCGTTATCAGCCAAACGGGCTCCTTCGGATCCGACAGCAGAGCCTGTTGAGCTTCCTCTTGCCAACGCAACATGCCGAACGGCACATAAGTGCTGGCGGGATCGTAGAAACGCCACTGGTCGCCGACCTTTACCGCAATGTCGTAAGCCTGGATAAAGTAGTCGTCCGGAAACTTCTTATCAAAAAAAGTATCACTTCGATCTGAGAGATTGACCACCCGCGCATCGAAGCCCGCGGCAATTGCCAGGGCAGCAAAGAGCATGTCGATGTCGGTTCCAGTGCCCATGCCACGCTTCAAGGTATCGGCCGGCGACTTGTTTTCCTTAAGCTTGGCGCGATCTTCGGCGGTAAGTCCTGATGCATCATCGTTGACGTTCTTGATTTTCGAGCGGCAAAACTCAAATAACTTTTCCAGTTTCTCCTCTGGTGTTGAAGCACCGGCGATTGCGGCCGCGGATGCCGTTTTGACTTCATCGCTCACTTTCATTCGCGATTTGTTCTCGTCATAAGTTCTCTTGCCATAATCCTGCCAATACTGTTCGCCTTCAAGTTTTGACTCTTTCGTATAAAAGATGAGCATCCAGGGACGCACAGCATCCTCAGGCGGCATCCGTGGCTCCTCATGGAATGCCGGCACCTTGCTCATCGAGACACTGTAAAAACCGTCCTTCTCTTTTACGAAAGGGGAGGTTTGGCCATTGAAGGTCTGCGCCCGCATACCATATTCAAAACCCGCAAGCGACAGCGGCTTGATGTAGTACTTGACGAGCTGAACCGGAACATCGCGTTGGAAGTAGAGACGAACGTAGTTTGCGAGGCGGTCGTTGCGCATCTCTTTCCAGCGATACTCGATTATTGACCCTGGCTCAACCCCCGGCATTGCAAACGACTTCGCTTTGATTTTTACCCCGCTTGACTTTTCTATTGTGCGCTCTAAAACGTCATCTTTCTTGAGCTCCACGAAACTACCGTCCGGCTTGATGGTGCGCGCCGCAATATCCTGGATTTTCCAGTTACTCAGGAACGGTATATCTATTTTGCTCTGCGATTCCCGGCCGCGTTCAGTAAAAACCTTGATGCGTACGTAGTGGCGCAACACCGTGCGCGGCGTGCCGCCGTCGACCTCGTCGCTAAGGCGAACTTCCCAGAAGAGGGCTTCAGCATCGGCATCTTTTTCAACAAGGGGTGCTTTGAGTGCGAGCTCGGAAGGATCCACCTGGCGCCACTCGTCGCCGGCAAAAACAGCAGTCGGCACGACCAGACTCAGACAAAGGAATAACAAGGGGAGTAGAAAGCGAGGAATTGATCTCATAACCAAACCTTTCCAGGGTAAATTGTGGTGAACTCTGGGCTAGAGCTCTCGTCGGCGGACTTATGCGTGAGCCTTACTTGGAAACGATGTCGCTCGGCGGCGGTACTACCTTTGAGGCAACCGTGGGCGGCATTCTAAGCTAGACGGCAGAGGTGGTGCAAGCATCTTACGAATGACAACCCAACCGCTTACAAGTATTCTTGCATAGAGTGACGATTTGACGACAAAGGCTGGAGAATATCGCTCAGCGCTAGGGCGGCGACACCCGGAGCGCTATGCTATAATCCGCCCGATTCACTGAACATTTGCCGCCGTTTAGACTGCAAGCCAGCCAACCAGGAGGACAGAAATAGTGGCCACCGAACTGAAACGAGCAACAACCACTCTTAACCGGATCGAAGAACTTCTGGGCGAAAGCGCGCGAACGCTGCTCGATCACAAGGCGGAAACAATCTCCAAAGATCAGCTCAACCTGCCCGGCCCGGATTTCATTGATCGCGTCTGGACTCACTCCGATCGCTCGCCTGCTGTTTTGCGTTCCCTGCAATCGCTTTTCGACAATGGTCGTCTCGCGGGCAGCGGTTATCTTTCCATCCTGCCGGTGGACCAGGGCATCGAGCATTCGGCCGGCGCCTCCTTTGCACCAAACCCGCAGTATTTCGATCCTGAGAACATCGTGAAGCTGGCAATCGAGGGTGGCTGCAATGCTGTTGCTTCGACGTTTGGCGTGCTGGGGGTTGTCGCCCGCAAGTATGCGCACAAGATTCCTTTCATCGTGAAGATCAATCACAACGAGTTGCTGACGCTGCCAAATAAATTTGACCAGGTTTTGTTTGGCACGGTGAAGGAAGCTCATAACATGGGTGCGGTAGCGGTAGGCGCGACCGTCTACTTCGGCTCAGAGGAATCAACCCGGCAGATAACCGAAATTAGCGAGGCCTTTGCCCGGGCGCATGAACTCGGGATGGCCACGATTCTTTGGTGTTACATACGCAATTCGGGGTTCAAAACTCCTGAAGGCGATATGCATGCCTCGGCGGATCTCACCGGACAGGCCAATCATTTGGGGGTAACGATTCAGGCTGACATCATCAAACAAAAACTTCCGGAAAGAAATGGCGGCTATCCAGCGGTGGAAAAGGCTCTTGGCAAACCATACGGCAAGACCAGCAAGCTGGTTTACGAGAAACTCACGACCGACAATCCGATCGATTTGGTCCGCTATCAAGTAGCCAATTGCTATATGGGTCGCTGTGGTTTGATCAACTCCGGCGGTGAATCGAAAGGCGCAAGCGATCTGGCTGAAGCGGTACGCACCGCGGTCATCAATAAGCGTGGCGGTGGCACCGGGCTCATCTCCGGCCGCAAAGCGTTTCAACGGCCGATGAGCGAAGGTATCGAGTTGCTGAATGCAATTCAGGACGTGTATCTGACGCCGGAGATTACGGTGGCGTGACCAGGCGGTATGATTCGAGCTTCTAAGCAGGGCGGACTTAATTGTCCGCCCTTTTGCATATCAGAAGATTGTTTCGAGTTCCGAGTTTCGAGTTTCGAGTTCGAGTTCTGAGTTCTGAGTTCCTGAGGTCAAGTTAAGGATGAGGCGTCGATTCCGGAAGTGCAACTCGAAACCCGGAACTCGAAACTCGAAACTTTTACGCCCGGAACTCGAAATTCGAAACTTTTACGTTTGCTGGAGCAATCTTGTTATCATGCAGTGCTCGTATATCAGATGGATCGAAATATCGTTCTCGAGTGCAACCCGAAGCAGCACAACTGTCCGATGTGGAACTTCTTCATGCCGTCGCGCGCGGGGATGAAGCGGCGTTGGCGCGCCTTTACGACGGTTACCGGGTCATCCTCTTTAGTCTGCTCGTCCGTATATTGAATAGCCGCGAAGAAGCTGAGGACATTCTGCAGGATGTATTCATCCAGGTTTGGCGGCGAGCGAAGGATTTTGATGAAAAGCGCGGTCGACCGTTTACCTGGCTGGTCACGCTAACGCGCAGCCGCGCTATCGATCGTCTGCGCCTGCTCGGCGCGCGCCAACGTTTGGCGGCATCTGCGGAGCGGGATCAGTCTGATGAAGCATCTGATGCTCTTGCGGATACGATTAAGGCGGCGCGGAAAGAAATTGTCCAACGCGCTCTTGCGCAGCTTCCTGAAGAGCAAAGACACACGCTGGTACTCGCTTATTTTGAAGGATTAACGCAATCGGAAATAGCGTCGCAGCTGGGCGCTCCACTGGGAACAGTTAAAACGCGAATGCGTTCGGGGATGATCAAACTACGCGCGCTTTTAGGGACGCAATTGGAAACCTTCGGCTAGCTTAAGGGAAACATGACGACGCACGAACTTTGTGAAGATTACAAGGAGTTGCTGCCGGCCAATGCATTGACTGCACTTGATGCAGTGGATGCTCGGGCGCTCGATCTTCATCTTCGAAGCTGTGCCGCCTGCCGCTCGGAAATGAGCGAGTGGGAAGAGACTGCTGCGTTCTTCGCCCTCGATGCTACTGCGCTCGAGCCCTCGCCGCAGTTGCGCGAGCGGATACTTGCGAGCGTGCACGTGGAAGGTCGCAGCGTAGAGGTGACCAATAGTCGCGCTGACGCCGTTAATGAACCCACTGTTGGCACTGATTCTTCCAAAGTACTCGCGTTTGCACGCGCAGTTGATCAAAGGCCGCGAAACGTCTGGGCTTCTTTGGGATCTTTGGGTGCAATTGCTGCCGCTCTCATTCTCGTCGCTTTGATTATCTCGCTTGTAGTGCTGTGGCAAAAAACCCGCGAGACTCAAGCAGAGCTTGCCCGTTTGTCCACCGAGATGCGGCAGACAAAAGCGCAACTTGATCACGAACGCGCCATGGTTCAGCTGTTAACTTCTCCCGATGCTCATATGGCCAAACTGGCCGGCACGGACGCCGCACCTGATGCTCATGCCATGCTCGCTTACGACAAAAACGGCCATGCCATGTTGATGGCCAAAGGCCTGCCGAGGGCGCCGAAAGGTATGGCGTATCAACTCTGGTACATTATGGGCGGCAGGCCACTGCCGGGGAAGATGTTGACCACGGACGCCGCGGGAAACGCAATCCTGGAGGATCAGATTCCGGCAGCGGCTCTAGGCGAGGCAGTGTTCGCGGTCACGCTCGAACCCGAAGGCGGAATGCCCTCGCCGACCGGAGCGATCTATCTGCGCAGTGCTGCTTGAAGCCAGACAGCAGACAACGGGTTGCTCATAGCCGCATGACCCGGCGGCGATAAACCTGCTAAACTTCCTTATCCGGAAACAGGCGGGGCTTCAGGGTTATGGTAAAAAAGAAAGAACCAACGGTCGACAACATCATTTCAGACGAGACAGGTCAATTCGATCTGCGCTTCATCCTCTGGCGACACTTCTGCCAACAAAGCAACATTCCCGTCGAAACGTTGCCCAGCCAACTCGATGGTGAGCTAAAAGAAAAATGGGAAGAACTCAAGGCAAGTCGTCTGCGCGGACCAGGACAGAAATAGATCCTAAACAATCCGCAGATTACGCAGATTCCACAGATTTAGAATAAGAGTAGAAAACGCTTTACTAGTCCAACCTCAAACAGAATCTGTTTAGAGAGCGCACTTGTGCGCCGGCGTTCCTCGGCTGCGAGTGAAAACGGCGGACAAGTCCGCTTTCTCAACAGATCGGTTCGCATCGTCCTCCTTACAACCTTCCTGCTCCGGGCTTGTAGACTCCGGTGAGAAAGGGGTTGGTCCTTCTTTCCTGCCCGATCGTGGTTACGGGTCCATGCCCTGAATAAACCTCCACATCATCACCGAGCGGTAAGAGTTTGTTCATGATCGAATCCATTAATTGCTCTGTTGATCCGCCGGGCAGATCAGTTCTACCGACTGAACCCGCGAAGAGTACGTCGCCAACAAAAACCTTTCGTTCCCGGGGTTCGAAAAGCACGACGTGACCGGGCGTGTGACCGGGACAATGGATCACTTCGAATTCGAGCTCACCCACCTGGTACGTCTGACCATTCTCCCAATAGCCGTCAACTTTGGGCGGTGCCTCGAAATCGAATCCAAACGCAGGCCACTGATCGCGTGGAATGCCTATCCAGGCCGCCTGTTCGGGAAGCGCGTCGTAAATAAACTCGTCAGCCTTGTGAAGCATGATTGCAGCCGCAGGTTTCATTTTCTTGAGCGCGGCCACGCCGCCGATGTGATCCAGGTGTGCGTGTGTAACCGCAATCGCCTGCAACTCGAATCCGTGTATCTCGACGGCTTCGACTATCGCCTTTGAATCATCACCGGGATCGATACATATCGCTCGCTTTGTTTTCTCGCACCCCACGATGCGCGTGTGCTGTTGAAAAGCAGTGACGGTGATTTCTTCGATGATCATCAGGCTTCGTTCTCGAACTTAGTGACTTAGTTCCATGGGCTTTTGTGCTTTGTTATTTGCTCTGCTGGTATTATCTTCATACTAAGTTCAAAGTACCAGGCACAGAGTTCTATGCCGATCAGTATTAAATCAGCGCCGCTAGCTGAAGTTCTCGACTCCCTTACGACAGAGGGCGCAACGGAATTGACCGAGCACCTGACGGGCGACGCCTTAAAGTGTTATGCCTGCGGCCATCGCTGCCTCATCAGGGAAGGTAAGCGCGGCATCTGCAAAGTCCGGTTCAATGAAGGCGGGCGTCTCCGCGTGCCTGCAAATTACGTGGCCGCGCTCGCCTGTGACCCGACCGAGAAGAAGCCCTTCTTTCATGTACTACCGGGGTCAGACACGTTAACCTTCGGCATGCTGGGTTGCGATCTCCACTGTGCCTATTGTCAAAACTGGTTAACTTCACAGGCACTGCGCGACGACTCTGCGGGCACTCAGCCCCAGGAGGTAACGCCGGAGCGGCTCGTGGCCATGGCGAAAGCCTACGGCGCTTCGATGGTGGGCAGCAGCTATAACGAGCCCCTGATAACCGCAGAGTGGGCCGTGGATGTTTTCAAAAAGGCGAGGCCCGAAGGATTTCGCACCGCGTTTATCTCCAACGGCAACGCTACGCCGCAGGTGCTCGACTACCTTCGTCCCTGGACCGACTGTTACAAGATCGATCTCAAGTCGATGGGTGATAAAAACTACCGGCAGCTTGGTGGCGTTGTTGGTAATATTCTGGACACCGTAAAGATGGTTCACGATCGTGGTTTCTGGGAAGAGATTGTGACGCTGGTGATTCCCGGGTTCAACGATTCCGAGGACGAACTTAAGCGCGCGGCCGATTTCATCGCTTCAGTCTCACCTGATATTCCCTGGCACGTAACGGCCTTTCATCAGGACTACCACATGACGGAGAACGCAAATACGAGTGCCGAGCAGCTAGTACGAGCTTGCGAGATTGGGCGCGATGCGGGGTTGCGTTACATCTATGCGGGCAACCTCCCGGGGAAGGTGGGCCAGTGGGAAAACACTTACTGTCCTTCGTGTGAGGAACTGCTGGTTGAGCGCCATGGTTATTTGATTCGCGCGATGAGAGTCACACCCCAGGGAAAATGCCCGTCGTGCGCGACGAGCATTCCGGGAATCTGGGCCTAAGAAAACAAGAGAATTTGCGTTTCAAGAAGGAGGGCAGAGGTAATAACACCCCTGCCCTTCCAGTTTCTCCAAACCACTTGCGGTTAGTGCACCGGTGGTGGGACGGCTTTGCCCACTGGCGTGCCGCCATGATGAAACAAGCCCATCCATTTTCCATCACGCTTCGCCCAGATTGTTGAGTGTCGCTCACCTTCAGGAGCAAACGTAGGACCTGGATTCTTGACTGTGTAAGTTACCAGCGCGGCGTTGTCATCCAGATTAGCAGCTTTCCAATCACTCAAAACCGCTTTCGAAGCATCGAACATGCTCACCCCTTTAACGGTTCCAGCTCGGTCGTAGAAGTTATCGGGTTCAACTTCGATGAAGTTGGGAGCCAACAATTCTGCGAACGCCTCGTAGTTCTTACTCTTAAACAAATCCCACACTATTTTTTCGTTAGCAATCGGATCCGGGCCGGTGGCGGGCGGGGCGGCCGGACCAACCGTTGGAGATGACGCAGCTTTTGCTGGCTCATTCTTGCCAGCCGGCGGCGCCATTGCCGGTTTTACCGGACACTCCTGGTGATACATAGCCAGCCACTTGCCTGCTCGATTGACCCAGGCTGAACTGGCGCGCACCTTCTGCTCGGGAAGGTCCTTGCCCTGGTATTTTCCCTTATAGACCGCGACGTAGGTGACGAGGAAGGTGTCCGAGTCAACCGATAGGTATTTCCAGTCACTAAAGTTGATTTCGGAGGGTTCGAATTGCTTTACGCCGGCTACTGATCCGGCCTTGTCCATCACTCCTTCAGGTGTAACCTCCAGCTGATCGGTGGCCAGCATGGCGGCAAACGCGTCGTAGTCCTTATCCTTAATTGTGTTCCAGATGGCTTTTTCCCTGGCGATCGCGTCGGCTTCAGACAAAGGAGCGGTCGGCGGTGCGGTGGCAACATTTGCATTTGCAGGTGACGTTGCATCTCGGTTAGTTGGCGGCGCGGCACATGCCGCGGTCACGATTAACGCAGAGATGATTACGAGAATCTTCTTCATGATCTGACTCCTGAATTTGCTGGCAGAACGCGTGCGTTCTATTCCAAATGAAACGAATAGTCAAGGAAGTTTTGACAATCCAACCAGTAATAGAATCACGTGCTCGAGCTTTGCCCGAAAAGTCCCGGTTGGTGCGGCTTCTATGCCAAATTGTCATGGGAGTCAATAGTTCATTCTAGCTGTTCATTCTAGCTGTCTATTTCGCACCCGTACCGCCAGCCTCGGCCGGGTCAAACGGGATATTGCTAAATCCCAGTCAGCCCGACCAAAACAGCATTGACATCACGGTATGATGGCGATATTGTCCGCATTTGTTAAATCAACTGCTGGCCCTGGCGAAGCTGCCGGCAACCTATCTTCGTATCCCGCGAATTGCCGTTGGTGCCGCCCGGCCAAAATTCCTTCGATGAGGAGAAGTGCCCATGACCCCACTTACCAAAACACTTTTCGGATCGGCATACGCACGAGCAAGCACCGTAATTATACCGGCGGCGGTTTTGCTCATCGCCTTCGGCAGCGCAAGTGCCCAGACAGCGAGAAGAGGTGCGGTGCAGCCGCCGGGTGATGAAGAATCGGCTTTGTTTCAGGATTATCGCGGCGTGCAACTCGGGATGACTGCGGCTGAGGTGCGGAAGAAACTTGGCGATCCAAAAGATAAGGGTGACGAACAAGACTTCTTCATCTTTAATGAAAGCGAGACCGCGCAAATTGTCTACGACAAGACGCACAAAGTGATCACTATTTCGGCCGACTTCCTTACTGCCGGCGACAAGGTGCCCACTGCGAAACAAGTTTTTGGCGGTGATGTTGAGGCTAAAGCTGACGGCTCAATGTATAAGATGATACGCTTTCCAAAGGCGGGTTACTGGCTTTCCTATAATCGCACCGGTGGCAACTCGCCTTTAATCACCGTCACGCTGCAGAAGATTCAGTAAGCACTGATCGCTTTTCCTCACGCGCGAAGCTCCGGCGTGTCTCTGATGCAGTTTGCCCAGTGAATTGCGATAGGTACTGACCTCATCGGACCGCACCCGCCTCTCCGCTGGACGGGTCAACAACGTCGCACGTATGCTACGGTTTGATGCAAGCCAGCGTTACATCCAGATCTCGCAGTGAAGCCGAAAGTGGATTTCACACGCGCGAAGTTTCTCTACGAATCAAAGAACGAGCATTTAGCGAAGGTTTTGAGAAGGTTGGTTTTGTTCCCGCCCAGGCCCTCGATGACGAGAGCCGTCGATTAAGGCAATGGCTCGGCCGCGGCTACCACGGCGAGATGGCCTGGATGGCGCGTGATCCCGAGACGCGCGCCGATCCACGTAAACTTTTTCCCGCGGTGCGGTCGGTAGTCGTCGTCGCAAAAAACTACTATACGCCTGCCAAGCACATTAACGATCCGGCAACGGGTAAAGTATCGCGCTATGCCTGGGGTGATGATTACCACGAAGTCGTGGGTGCAAAACTCCGCTCCCTGCTGGCCTGGATTAAAGAAGAGATTCCGCAGGCCGAAGGGAAGGTTTGTGTTGATATTCAGCCGGTGATGGATAAAGCATGGGCCGCGCGCGCCGGCCTGGGCTGGATTGGCAAACACACCAATCTAATCACACCTGAATATGGGTCATGGGTTTTCATTGGTGAGTTGCTGTTGAGCATTGATCTCGAATATGACAACGAAATCGTCGCCGACCACTGCGGCAGTTGCACACTTTGCATCGATGCGTGTCCGACCGACGCAATCACCGAAGCCTACGTACTCAATGCAAACAAATGTATCTCCTACGCCACCATAGAACTGCGCAATGCGGAACTCCCGAACGAGGTGGCAGAAAACCTCGAGGGTTGGCTCTACGGTTGCGACATTTGCCAGGATGTTTGCCCCTGGAATCGTTTCGAGCAGGTCACCGATGAAGCTCGCTTTCAGCCGCGCGAGGGAAATGTCAACGCTGAACTCTCCGAAATTGCTGCCCTGACGTCTGAAACATACGCCGAACGCTATCGCGGGAGCGCGATGAAACGAGCGAAACTCTCCGGCTTGCAGCGCAACGCGTTAGCCAATCAGCGGGGGCAAGGCGGGGCTCCCAGCGGGGCAGCACCGCTGGGGTGCTAGTCCCGCCTTCCCAACCTGAGAGATTCTCCGACTTCAAGTGATCCCTAACTATCAATTCTCTTTGAGGCTACCTAAATGAAGCTGCTGACATTCTTATTGATTGCCTGTGGTCTTGTGCTCTTTTCGTTTAATCCAGGCTGCGCGCAGGAACCGAAAACCCCGGCCGATCTTCAAAGGCTGGCAGCTGATTATTACAATTGGCGCAATCAAAACTATCCCGTCGCCTCGAGCGACGCGGGCCTGCATACGTGGGACAACAAGCTGACTGACTATTCTCTCTCCGCGGTGCTGATGCGACGGCTGCATGTAAAAGAGGTTCTGGCAAAGGTGCGCGCCATGCCGGCGGCTAACTGGAGCAAGGATGATCGCATTGATTGGCTGTTGTTTCGTTCGCAACTCGATGGCGTGGATTTCTTTAATCGCGTGATTGATTTTGAAGAGACTGATCCACAGACGTACGTCAATGAATGCAGCAACGGCATCTTTTCGCTGTTGAAGAAGGATTACGATACGCCGCGCAACCGGGCGCTCGCGGCAACCGCGCGACTCAAACAGATGCCTTTCCTAATTGAACAAGGCAAGGGCAATCTGAATAAGCCGGTCCGGCTTTACGCCGAGCTCGCCAGGGACTCCGCCCGATCAATTGACAGTCTCTTCACCGATAGCCTGATGACGCTCGCCAAAGATCTTCCGCCGGCCGAGCGAAACGATCTGGTGAAGTCGCGCGATGCGGCGTTGGTCTCGATTCACGGCTTCGCCGACTGGCTGGAGAAACGCTTGCCGGGAATGGTTCCCTTCAAACCAATGGGTGAAGAGAACTACAACTACATTCTCAAAAACATCTATCTTTTGCCGATCGATGCAAAAGAGGTTGAAATGTTGGGTCAGGCTGAGCTGGCGCGCTATCGCGCACTCGAGTCGCTCTTGCCCGACCCCTCGCTGGCCGATCCCAATCCCTCGCGCAGCAAAAATATTCCCGCGGACCAACAAGCGTTTCTGAAAGCTTACGAAAGTCGTCAGGCCGAGATGATAGATTTTTTGAAGACCAACCGGCTTGTAACTTTGCCTGCTTATCTGGGCCGTTTTGAAATTCGCCAGCTTCCCGAAGCATTCAAGCCTACCAGTCCCGGAGGCTTCATGAATCCTCCCGGCGTTTATGATAAGAACGACAGTGGCTTCTATTTCATTCCTACTTACAACCCGCAAAGCAAAAACTTCTACATTCGCGCGGCCATAGAGGATCCCAGACCGATTCTCGGCCACGAGGGAATCCCTGGCCACTTCCTCCAGCTTTCGATAGCGAACCATCTACCAGATGAGATTCGTCGCCAGCATGGAGACGGAATTTTCGTCGAAGGGTGGGCCCTCTATGGTGAAGAGATGTTAATGCGTACCGGCCTTTATCCCACCAATTCCCCCGGACAGGGACAGGTGCTTCGTCTTTCACGCTATCGGGCCGCGCGCATCGGCGTAGATGTGAATCTGCACACCGGCAAATGGACTTTCGATCAGGCTATCAACTATTTCATGGAAGCCGGCGGGCTGGACCGCGAGTCGGCTACGGGCGAAGCGGCGGGCGCTGCGGCGAACCCAACCCAGAAGATTACCTACATGGTTGGCAAGTGGCAGATCATGCGCCTGTTGGGAAAATATCGTGACAAGCAGCGCGCCAACTTTCGCCTCGGTCAGTTTCACGACGATTTGATCAAAAATGGCAGCCTGCCGCTTTCAATAGTTGAGTGGATCCTGCTGGATGATTCGTCCTCGCTGGATGCGGCACTCAAATGAAGACTTGCGTTTTACGCAAACCTCCTCGTGCCGCAGGTACGAAATACTTATAGCTGGAAGACATCAAGAGCTATGCAGTTCGAATATGTCTCCTATTCGCGTTTATCCGCGAGAATCCGCGGCTGAACAATTTAGGAATGGCGTCGGATAAACTATTTTGGGCAAGGCCGAAAAGGGAGGCCGAGGAATTCCGAGATATAGCAAATCGTTTCCTCAGGAGTTTCTTCCTGCGGGTTGTGACCGCAATTGTTAATGATCTCCAATCTTGATCGCGGGATGGCCTCGTGCAACATCTTGCCAATCTTGAGTGGAACAATCTTATCGTCCAGTCCCCACAAGATGAGTGTGGGGACAGATATCTTCGAGTATTGAGAAGTGTATTCGTCGATGTTTTTTGGAATGGCCTGTTTGGCTATCTGCAGCAGGGCGTGCCTTCCTCCGGGCAAGCCTATCGGTCTGCCGTACTCACAGATTTGTTCGTCGCTAATCTTGCAATGATCATAATAGGCAGCCAGCAGTACTTTTTTTGCCTGAGCCTTGGGGCTTAGCAGGTGAACCCCCAACCACCCGATCAGAGGGGTTCTAAGGATCTTAAGATGAGAGGCCAGCAGCTTGTTGTATCCACCACTATCGATCAGGATGAGTTTCGATAAACGACCAGGATCCTGTTTGCAGAGCCGGATGGCGACCAGCAGCGAGACGGCGCCCCCGTATGAATGCCCCATTAGTGTCAGGTTTCTGAGGTTCTGTTCCTGGATGAATTGATAAATAAGATCTGCCTGCTCCAGGATGGAGTAATGCTTGTCACGCGGCTTTGGTGAATCGCCGGAGCCTCGCAAATCGACCATGATTAATTTGTAACCCGGGAAACGGTAGGGTGGTTCGACTAGTTTTCGCCACGTGTAAATGCTGGCTCCCAGGCCATGCAGCGCGAGAATTGGATCCCCATCTCCATACGTCATGCAGTGAAGTCCAGTGCCGTTGGGGCCGGGACACTCAACTGCGGGGCTTGAGGGGCGGAGACACTTGACCGGTTTACTGGCTGAGCGGTGACACTTGACCGGTGGCCGGGCAGCTGTTTCTCCTGATTGTGCCAGGACGGAAGCACAGAGCAACAAGCACGCTGCAATAACGCCAAAAATTCTCGCAACGCATCTCTGGATTCGCATGTGAATTGTTAGTCCCCTGGTTGGCTTCGGCACGACTAGCGATCGCTCTTCCGGTATGATAGTGGCAATTACTGACCACGTCATTCATTTGTAACGCAAGTCCGATAAACTTTACTTTGTCGCGGCGCAACCCTTGTAAAGCAAACTGGGCGGGGTCCCCAGACGGGCAGCCCGTATGCCACCCCAGTGGCGCTGCGCCGCCGGGGACCCCGGGCTGGGGTGCTTAATAGTTTGCGATGGGGGTTGACAGCTCATGAGCCGTCCGCAAACTAACAGTTTGCGTTACACTTCCTGCAACGACAATGTATTCTTCAATGAACAAATCAGTGGTCGTTCTTGTCGTTCTTCTCTGTTTGACGTTTTGTTTCCTCGTTGCGGCTTACCCGCAACAGCCCGCAGAAAAGTCGGATTCAACTTCCAACGGCATTAGCCTTTACGAACGGGGTGACACTGAAGGCGAAATCAAAGTCTTGCGTGCAGCGGTAAAGAAATCAAAAGAGGACTCGAAAGCTTGGCACTATCTCGGTCTCGCGCTTATTCGACAAGGAAATCTAAAGGACGCCGGTGAGGCGCTTGGTAAAGCTACAGACCTGCGCTACAAAACTATCAACCGGGAGTTTAGCCGCAACGAAGGCGAATGGCGCGACGATCGACTTATGACTCTCAAGACGCTTCTCAATGATCAGATTGAAAGTCAAGGTAAACTGTTGGGAATTCTCACTGATCAGCAGGCGCTGGGAAAAGGAGAGTTAGCCCTGGAAAGAGCGCGTGTTCGCGCAGACTGTATGGAACAGAACACGAAATTGGTGGACGGTCATTCAGTGCTACGAAAAAGCGACATGAGGATAGAGAAAGCCCGCGTTCTGTTCAAGCCAGAGCCGACGTTTACAAGCGCAGCCCGTCAGGCGAAGACTGGGGGCACTGTAGTTTTGAGGGCGATTTTCATGGCGGATGGATCGGTTAGGTATATCGAGCCAATTCAATCGGTCACGTACGGGTTAACGGAAGAAGCCATCAAAGCAGCAAGCTCAATCAGATTCAGGCCCGAATCTATTTGTGGGAAACCCGTTAGCTCTCCTGTTCAACTTGAATACAACTTCATCTCTGGTTGGTGAAGGTAGACTGTTCGGCAGAAAGGAACCTATGACAACTCCGATTCGGATTCTAATGCAAACTACTATTCCTTTCGCCGAAGACGACTGGAACATCGGCCGGTTCTCTTTGCTGCGAGACGAACTTGCCTCGCTGAAAGACGAAGCGGGAAACCCACTATGCGAGGTGAGTACACGCGATCGTGAATTAGATGCAGCCGGTAATGATCCTGTGCTCAGCGCGCTGGATACGACAGACTTTAAGGAGCTTTGGCTGTTTGCAATTGATCAGGGTGATGGTTTGACCGTCGCCGACTGCCAGGGCATAACGCGATTCCGCCAGCGGGGCGGCGGCATCATGGCCACGCGTGATCACCAGGACCTCGGCACCTCTCTGTGCACTCTGGGTGGCATTGGCCGCGCTCACTTTTTCCACTCCCAGCATCCCGAGCCCGATCCTTCCAGGCATGTTCGCGATGATCCATATACCACTTCGATTTCATGGCCCAACTATCATTCGGGCGCCAATGGCGACTATCAAACCATAACCGTAGCAGCTCCTCATGAACTCTTGAGCAACCCAGCGTCGCCGGCCGGTGTTATCGAATTTTTTCCCGCTCACCCCCACGAAGGAGCTGTTGGCGTGCCGGAAGGCGAAGAGCACGCAAGTGTCATTGCGACGGGCCACAGCAAGGTAACGGGTCGTCCTTTTAATCTTGTCGTCGCCTTCGAAAGTACAACCGACGATCACGGCAACGAGCTGGGGCGCGGCATTGCGGAATCAAGTTTTCATCACTTTGTAGACTACAACTGGAACACCGAAATGGGGTGTCCAAGTTTTCTTTCCGAGCCGCCGGGCGATGGTTACAAGCGAAACCCGGAGGCACTGAATGACATCAAGAAATACGTCGGCAACGCGGCTCGGTGGCTGGCCAACTAAAGAGAGGGACAAAACCAACAAATGCGATTCCCCGGTCGCCTGATTCATTTGAGCGTTGTTAGTTTTTTTTCTCTCGCCGCGCTTGCTTCAGCCGCGGGAGCCCAAAAACTCCGTGACGCGCAACAACGAGCGCCGATCTCGGTTTGTCGTCAGGATGTTTACGCCGCACTCCGAACGCTTCCGAAGCTTGTCTATGACTGTCCCGAAGGTTTGAGTGATTCTGATGACAAACTTTTGAACCTCCCGGAGCGGCGGTCAGCGATAAATCAACTCGTCGAGGAACTGAAAACGTTCAACGATCCGCCATGGTGGCAAGCAAGC
>DASXQM010000059.1:0-65141 GCA_036507195.1 Pyrinomonadaceae bacterium
ATCACGAGAGGCGAACATTGGAATCCGAATACATCCGTGACTCTTTGGCTCGGTTGGGACGGCAGGATTTCCGTGAATCGCCACTCCGTCGCTGATGTAATTTGGGTAATAAAGCAATCCCAGAGGAGATCTTTTCCAGCCCGAAGCTTTGCCATAAACCCTGAACCGGCCTCTGGGTGTGTAGGCTATGCCTCTCATACCCTTCTCGTTATAGCGTTTGCCGCTACCTGTCGAGACCGGAAGAATTCTAACGACAGTTCCTTCGTCGTTGACCAGCAGGAGCACCTGGCGATCCAGGTCCACTTCAACGTGCCTGTAATCGAGGTCCCTCGCCCGCGGCGGAGCCGCGTTGCGGATTGCCTCGAGTTCGTCCCGCGTAAGCCGGCCAGTGATCTTTCGGCCTTCCATTTTCTGGAAAGCGATCAACGCTGCTCGCGTGGCCTGGTCAATTTCTCCGTCGATCCGGCCTGTCCAGTAACCCATATCCGAAAGACGCTGTTCGGCCTCCTTCGCCTCTACCCGCTTAGGAGTACGTTCGTGACGCTTACTGCCTTCTGGTGTGTTCGCGATTGACTGAGTCGAAGTCACAACCAGCAAACACAAGTTGAGAATCAGCCCTGGTGTGAATTTTCTGATAACGTTCATAAGATCGTTTGCTATCTCTCTTGAAACAATGACTGGAAAGAACCTCACCTGTCATCGAAGTGCGATCCTGGCTCCTGTTGAACCTGCCACGACTAAGGCAATACAGCCGTTAGTGACAAGATCCCCAGGAGTGAAGGCAACCTCTTGAACTCATTACGAGCGAGTCCTCGTTCTCGCAGCGGGTCGCGTGATGGGGGTGATCAGTAGGCTGGTTCGGGGGGCCGGAAGTCGGGAGATACCTTGGAGGTGAAGGGTACCGGCAGCCAGTCCGCAGTCTAATAACTCTACATGAAAAGCACAATACGCCGAGGACTACGGGCAGTCAATAGTGGCGTGTGGTTCCTAAACAATCATCTGTTGGGGACTGCGCTTACGGCACCAGGACAACCTTGCCGATATTCTTTCGCTCCTCCAGGTAGCTGTGCGCATCGCCGGCTTGCGCAAACGGGAACCTTTTGTCCACAAACGGACGCACCCAACCGTCACTAACTCCGTCCAGGAGCACTTTCATCCACGTTGCAACTTTCTCCGGTTCGTGCCACATGTGGCCGAGGTTTAATCCGAAGACGCCACGGTTCTTATTAAGCAACCCAAGGGGGTGAAACCTCGGCATCTGCGCCGCAGCTTTTAACAACTTCAATTTACCCTTCAGACCGTTGGCAGAGGCGACGGATACGCCGAACATGCCAAGCCGGCCGGTATGCCTCAACGCCGCATAGCTCTTTTTCCAGTGAGCACCGCCGATGGGATCGATCACCAACTCCACACCGCGGCCGCCGGTCAGTTGCTTCAAGACCGGCAGCCAGTCCTGATTGCGATAGTCGATTGGGTGATCAAGGCCGCGCTCGCGGAGGAACTCGTGCTTGCCCGGGCTCGCTGTGCCGAAGGTCCTCGCGCCAATCTTTTTTGCGATATCGAGCGCGGCGAGGCCGACCCCGCCGCCGGCATTGTGAATTAACACCGATTCATTTGATTGCAGCGAACCCATCACGTAAAGCAGCGCATAAGCCGTTAGGTAGTTGACTGGAATCGCCGCGGCTTGTTCGAAGCTCAGCGATTCCGGCTTCTCAAAAATTTGATCCGCGCGGACGGCAATCTTTTCTGTTTGCCCGCCAAAGCGCGTCAACGCCACCACCGCTTTGCCGAGTAAGTTCGGATCAACATCTTCACCAACAGCTTCAACCACGCCCGCCACTTCATAGCCCATCACGCAAGGCTTCTTCGGTCCATCCGGATATAACCCCTGGCGCGCGAGAATGTCGGCGAAATTCAACCCGGCAGCTTTTACCTGGATTCCAACTTCGCCTTTGCCCGGGCGTGGATCCGGCGCCTCCTGAACTTTCAGGACTTCGGTTCCGCCGTTTGCGGTTGTGACAATCTGTCGCATTTAATGTTCCTTCAAACGCAGGTCTTAAGGATTGTGCATGACCAAAAGGCGCAGAGCTTTTGAGGCTCTGCGCCTTGGGGTTCTGAACCTCAGAGTCTCGTTGGCCGAACCGCGTTTTTTAGGACGCGCTCTTCGCCGCGGTGTCCGTCGTGGTGGTCTTATTCGGCTGCGGTGTAATTCGAAGATAAGGTTTTGGCGCTTTCCAGCCGGCGGGAAACTTCGCCTTCGCGTCTTCATCCGACATTGAAGGAACGATGATCACGTCGTCGCCATCCTTCCAGTTAACCGGAGTGGCGACACTGTACTTGGCCGTAAGCTGTAGTGAGTCGATCACTCGCAGAATCTCGTCAAAGTTGCGGCCGGTGCTTGCCGGATAAGTGATCATCAGTTTGATTTTCTTGTCTGGTCCGATAATGTAAACCGAGCGTACCGTAAAGACGTCGCTAATCTCCGGATGGATCATGTCGTACTTTTCGGCGATCTTATGATCCGGATCCGCGATGACGGGAAAGTTGAGGGCTGTTCCCTGGGTCTCGCGAATGTCTTCGGCCCACCTCTTATGTGAATCCGTAGGATCCACACTGAGTCCGATGACCTTGACGTTGCGCCTGTCGAATTCGGGTTTGAGGCGCGCACACTCTCCCAGTTCCGTGGTGCATACCGGCGTGAAATCCTTGGGGTGCGAAAAAAGCACCGCCCAGCTATCGCCAATCCATTCGTGAAAGCGAATCGAGCCTTCTGTCGTCTCCGCTGTGAAATCGGGTGCAATATCACCTAAACGTAAAGCCATTTCGATCTCCTTCCATTGATAAAGAGTAAGCTCCCTTTTCGCTAACTACAAGGGAGGGGTTTTGGTTGGGTGTTGTATGAAGTCCACAACGCTTTTACATCCAAAGAGCGCGCCAAGTCAAATCCGCGGACACGGGTGGCACAGGCTCTTGACGTAATGCGCCGGATGAACGGTTTAACCTGGGTTCAGGTTGATGTATTATTTGGAACCCCCTGGCAGCGGCAGTCAATATCCTTCCCCAGTTATTCGTCTGAAACTATGCCTGGCAAACCCTCCTTGTTGGAAATGACCCGAAACTCTCGTGAGCAGGGAGAGGTGCGTCAGGACTTGTATCGGGCAATTTTCAATCATTCGCGTGATCCTATCGCAATCATCGACCTGCAGGGCAACTACCTGGAACAGAATGCCGCTCACGCCGAGTTGTGGGGTTACTCAGACGACGAACTCAAGAACCAAACTCCCGCAATACATCTGGGCCAGGAGGTTTTCACAGAGGTAGCGCGCGGGTTGGCCGAAACAGGCGAGTACCGAGGCGAAGTAGTTAGTAGAACGAAAGCGGGGGAAACCAGGCATATTGAATTGTCGGCTTTCGCGATGCGTAGTGAAAAGGGCGAGCCTCTTTGCTACGTCGGCATCACGCGAGACATCACAGAGCGCGAGGAAGCAGAACGGGCCCAGCTGCGCAACGAAGCTCAGTTGACCGACTTCTTCGAGAACTCCGCTATTGCCCTGCACTGGGTTGGGCCTGACGGCATCGTGCTGCGCGTCAATCAAGCCGAGCTGGATATGCTTGGCTATACTCGCGAGGAATATGAGGGACATCGTCTCGCCGAGTTTCATGCCGATCAGGATCTTATTGAAGACATCCTCACGCGTCTCGCAGCCGGCGAAGTGTTTCAGGATTACGAAGCCCGATTGCGTTGCAAGGATGGTGGGTTAAAGCACGTCCGGGTTAACTCCAGCGTTTACCGCGAAGATGGCCGGTTTATTCACACTCGTTGCTTCACGCGAGATATTACCGAACGAAAGCGAACTGAGAGCCGGCTGACGCTGCAATATGCCGTAACGAAAATCCTTTCTGAGTCGCACGACTTTGTTCGGAGCGCACAACACATTCTGCAAGCTGTTTGCGAAAGTCTTGACTGGGCGGTTGGGGCCTTATGGAAAGTGGACAGCGAGGCTGGGGTGATGCGTTCCGTCGCAATCTTTCATGCAACTTCGCTGACAACTCCTGAATTTGACCGGCTAACGCAAAGCATTGCTCTCAAGAAAGGCGTGGGACTGCCGGGACGGATTTGGGAGCTCGGCAAACCTACCTGGATTAACAATGTCTCAGCGGACCACAACTTTCCTCGAGCCCGCGTGGCCACGCGGGAGGGTCTTAGGGGCGCCTTTGGCTTTCCCATTCTGCTGGGCAACGAGGTGTGGGGAGCAATCGAATTCTTCAGTCCGGAAATCAGAGAACCGGATGAGGAATTGTTGAAGTTGTTTTCCGGCATCGGCAGGCAGATTGGGCAGTTTACTCAACGGCGGCGGGCCGAAGAAGATCGCGCCGAATTGTTGAAGCGTGAGCGAGCCGCACGTGCCGATGCTGAAAAAGCCAACCGTTTGAAAGATGAATTTCTGGCCACGCTTTCTCACGAGTTGCGCACACCTCTGAACGCCGTCATTGGCTGGACGCGAATGTTGGGCTCCGGCCGCCTTGATCGCGAGAGCTCAAAGCATGCATTGGAAGTCATTGAACGAAATGCCTGGGCCCAGAAACAGATCATCGAAGACATACTCGACGTCTCACGTGTAATCACCGGCAAGCTGCAACTTAATCTTAGCCCGGTCGATCTGGTGGCCGTAGTTGATGCCGCCCTTGACGCGGTGCGCCCGGGGATGGAAGCAAAGGAGATCCAAATAGAGACTCTGATAGATGCGGGTTTGAGAATGGTCTCCGGCGATGCTGATCGTATGCAGCAAGTCGTTTGGAATATCCTTTCAAACGCGGCGAAATTTACGCCAAACAGCGGCAAAGTTGAAATATCCGTCAGCCAAACTGCCACGCACGTTCATATCCAGGTCAAAGATAGTGGACCAGGTATTGATCCCACGTTCCTGCCACACGTCTTTGAGCGATTCCGCCAGGCTGATGGCTCAATTACGCGAACGCATGGCGGCCTCGGACTCGGGTTGGCGATCGTTCGTCATCTGGTCGAACTTCATGGTGGGACAATTGCGGTGGAAAATCGCGACGATGGTGACGGCGCCGTCTTCACCGTTCGACTGCCCCTGCCAAGTGGCGAGCTTCGTCCTGAAATGTTGGCCGGCGCCGATTCGACATTTAGAGAAACCCGATCCGAACAAGCAAGTCTGGAAGGATTGCAGATCCTGATCGTTGATGACGAACCCGATACTCTGGATTTGATCACTGTAGAACTGGCGCAACACGGCGCGCAGGTTACGGGCGCGGCGAACGCAGAGGATGCGCTCAGGGCCCTCAAGCAGGGCCGATTCGATCTGCTGATTAGCGATATTGGCATGCCGAACGTCGACGGTTATGAGCTGATCCGGCAGATTCGGCAAGAGGAAGCAGGTAAAGACAAGCGCATTCCAGCTGTAGCGTTGACCGCTTACGCCAGGATCCAGGATCGTATACAGGCAATAGTGGCAGGTTATAGCACTCATATCGCGAAGCCTGTCGATGCCAACGAGCTGGTTACGGTCGTAGCCAGTTTGGCTGGCCGCCCGGGCAAGAACTCGCAGTAGAAGAGTGCTGAGTGAAGAATAAGATTCTTGATAAGATAATCGGCATGCTGAAGCGTTGCGATTGGGCAAGGACAGAGTTATTGATCGCTTATCACGACAAGGAATGGGGCGTGCCCGTGCACGATGATCGCAAACTCTTCGAGTTTCTCATTCTGGAAGGCGCTCAGGCAGGTCTTAGTTGGGAAATCATACTGAACAAGCGCGTCGGTTATCGGGCTGCGTTTAGTGGTTTCGATCCGGTAAAAGTAGCGAGCTATGGCGAGCGAGAACGTGAGCGTTTGCAGCAAGATGCACGCATAGTTCGCAATCGCTTGAAGATTGCCGCTGCCATTCAGAACGCGAATTCCTTCCTTGCAGTGCGCAAAGAGTTTGCTAGTTTCGATCGTTATATCTGGCGGTTTGTAGAGGGTGTTCCCAGGAAGCGAAAACGGGGTCAGAGCGTGCCAGCTTACACCGTAGAATCAGACGCAATGAGCAAAGACCTGGGCCGGCGCGGCTTCAAGTTTGTCGGCACGACTATCTGCTATGCCTTCATGCAAGCTGTCGGCATGGTCAACGATCACAATCATAGTTGCTTTCGTTTCCGAGAGATTAGTAGTCTCGTTTAAACCAGGAGTCTCCCACCATGTTTAGAATTCCCATTCTCGCGCTGACCATCCTTATTTGTAGCGCCACGCTCTCCTGCCAATCCTACTCGACGGGTTTGCAGCAGAGTGTTGCGCGTGCCGATGAGACGGCCGCGACGGCAGCTCTGCACACAATAGCGGTGGCCCAGCAAATGTACTCAGCCAGCAATGGCGACGATTTTGGCACTTTTCAACAGCTTTGCGAGGCCGGCTATCTGGATTCGCGTTTCAACTCCGGCAAGCCAGCCATTAAGGACTATGTTTTAACGATGGAAGTTACGCCGAAGTCGGGAGGGCAGGCCCAGGGGTTCTACAGTTGCAACGCGGATCCCATACGCACAGGTCCCCAGGCCGGCAGATATTTCTATATTGACTCAACTTCATCCGGGTTACACGTGAATCCTAATGAGCCGGCAACCGTGAAGGATCCAATTGCGCAACCCTGAGTAGTAGCAGCAGTTCAGAAGTCTCGTCAGATATTCTTCTGGCAGTCAAAAAGGTCTGTTAAAGCTAAGGAATGATCTCCTGCCCGGCCGCGTCACGACGAAGTTGGTCGATAATCGAGCGGATGGCGGGCGCAAGGCTGCCATTCGGTGCTAATGCAAGATACTCCTCGTAGGCAGCCACTGCTTCTTTGTATTTCTGTACACGCTCGTAGGCCGCGCCAAGCAACTGGTAAATCACAGGCTCGGAATCCGAAAGCTGATCGATGGCCTTACGAAACTCGAGGATAGCGTCCTCATACTGTCCTTTGTCTTCGAAGACGCGCGCCAATCCCACATGGGCCTCCGGCTGAAATCCATGCGCCTCTCTAATTGCCCGGCGAAACGATCGAAGGGCTTCGTCTGTGAAGGCAGCCTCGCGATTGATGCGTCCTTCGACGGCGGAAGCTTCCGCGTAAACCGGACGGCTGCGACGCGCTGCTTCAATCTCGTCGAGAGCCGCCTGGTATTGATTTAAATCGAGCAGGACGCGAGCCAAACCAACATGCGCAGCCGGATACGCCGGACGAAGTTTCAGGGTTGCGCGGTATAACTCCGCTGCCTTCTGTCTCGACGCGTCATCCCTCGCCTTTTCGCGCGCATCCTCAGCTTGCTGAAACGCAAGCTCCGCCTGATCGGTGCTCCTTGCCAGCTTCACGGCCAGGCTTCGTCGGCCCGCAAGCAACGGCATAGTCACTTCTTTAAACCCCGTTGCCCTCAGTCGCAGCGTGTGATGGCCCGCGGAAATTTTTTTCACCTCGAGCGTGCCGGATGTGTCAGTTACACCCCGGCGAATTTCATCTATCCAAATGCTCGCGTTTGGTTCGGTCGTGATTGTGAGTGATCTCGAAGGAGGCAAAGCCGCTGCATTGCTTCGACGTTCAGAGAAGATCGCATTTGCACTACAAAGTGAAACTACCACGAATACTGCGAGGGCCATGACACTGATATTCCCCTGAGATGTGGAACGTTGCGGAACCGCGGGATTAGAGCGCCCGAAAAGATAAAAAGCACGCGACGTGGGTGATAGAACACTAGCTGGAAGAATATTTCTCATCGGCGCTTGACGAATATGGTCGTCTCTTCCGCCCTCTTCGTGGGCTTGGATCTTTCTATCTAGTTCCACTGCAGTCCATCCTGGGCTTTATGCTCACGCCTGGTCGCAGGCTCCCAGTTGTCACTCCTCGTGTTCATCGCCGGTCACGCGCCGCTTGCGCACTGATGAAGCCTCGGGCTCAGCTGCCGGTGAAGCTTCGGGCGAAGGTTGTTTTGTTATCGCCCGAGTTCCAACCTCTGGCCGAAACTTCCCATCCGCATCGTAGAGCCGCATATACTGCAACCGATTTCGCACCACACCTTGCACGTAACCGCGAGTTTCTTTGAACGGAACAGCCTCTGCCCACTCATCCATTTCCGCGGGCAGCGACGCTCGCCATTGCACGGCCCGAATCGGTCCGGCGTTGTAAGCGGCAGCCACGTATTCGATCCGGCCAAATTTGTCGATCTGATCTCGCAGGTACGCCGTGCCTAACTGAATATTCAAACGCGGCTCATAAAGCGTCTCCTCTGTAATCGTTCGTTCCAGACCATACTTCTTGGCGGTCAGCATGCCTGTGGGAACCAGCAACTGCATTAGCCCATAAGCCCTGGCGGACGAACGCGCGCGCGACATGAAAACCGTCTCCTGGCGGATTAAGCCGGCCACTTGAAAAGGATCAAGATTTCTGGCGCGCGATTCCTGAACGATGATGTCCCAGTACGACAGCGGATAGAACACGTCCCATTCCTCGCGGGTCAGCTCTTCCGGTTTCATCTGTGAATAGTCGGGAAAACTTTTTTTCAGCACGTTAAGCGCACGCACGTTGTCTTCCTCAGAACGATAGATTCGGGCGATCGCCAGATTTACCTTCGGACTGTTTCCCGCTGACGCTGAGGCGGCGGCCAACTCCTCCAATGCCCAATCATTAAGACCAACATTATTGAGTTCGTCACCTTTGGCAATTTCCTTGTCCTCTTTCGCGCCGGCAGTCTCCTCGGCAACGGTCACCGTTTGCAGATTGGCAACCGCGCGTGCCACCACGGAATCGGCAGGAAAAGATTTTGGCGGCACTGTCCCGATTCCGCTGCGAAGCATGGCACTTAAGCGCTGCTTTGCCAGATAGCCATACCAATTGGCGTCATAGCGGGCAAGCATTGCCTGATAAAGCGCACGCGCTTCGGAGAGTTTGCCGGCCCGCTCGGAATCGCGAGCAGCCCAGTAGCCTGCGCGGCCGCGATTGTCAGTGTTCTTGTCGGCATAGTAAGCGAGATGTTCTGTTAAGAGTTTTGCTGACTCGGAAAAATTTTTGTCCTCATGCGCCATCCAGGCAAGATCAAACTGCGCCTGAGCAACTTCGAGCGAACTTTGATACGAATTGACCGCTGTCCGCAGGAAATACGAAGCGTCAGCGTCGTTCTTTGCGTCTTCAGCGATCTGACCAGCAGTTGCCAGAGCGCGCGGCGTGAATGAACTGCCGGCAAAACTGCGCCGCAACTCTTCGACGGTTGCGCGCGCCTGGTCCCATTGCTTCGCGCGCGCGTATGCCTGGGCGACGTAGTAAAGCGCTTCCGCGCGCGTCTCGCCGGCGGAAGCAGGAATTGCATTCAGAGCGCTGAGGGCATCGGCTGTTTTCCTGACGCTTGCAGCAGCAATGACGCGACGCAGTTGTGCTTGCGAGTCGGCCGAAGCCGAAAACCTCGTGAACGCGTCAGCGTATGCTTGCGATGCATCAGAAAAGCGTTTCAGTTCGTAAAACTTGTCTGCGCGAGCTATGGCCTCATCAGCTTTAGTAGGTGAAAGCGTGGAGCCCAGCCGCGCGATTGCCGCCGCGGCTTCCAGGCTTTCCGCAGACGCGGGTGCATAAAAATAGAGACGGCGGTAGGACGCGAGCGCTCGCGTTGAATCAGAAGTCTGTTCGTAAGCCCTGGCCGACAGCAGAAGCGCTGCCGAGTTATCTTTCGCTGTCAGATGCTGCAACAGTGCTGGAACCCCGGCGAAATTCCCGCTTCGCAGCATAATGTTGGCAATTCTTAAGGTCGCTTCTCGTGCACGAGTGGAGGCAGGATAACTGTCGAGCACTTGTTCGTAACTCGCGCGGGCCTCGGCTGGCTTGCCCGCCTGTTCGAGTGCACTGCCGCGCATAAAAAGCGCATAGTCGCCCAGCATGCTGTGATCGCGGATTACGCTTGCATCAAGCAGCGCCGCGCCGCCGCCAAAATCCTGGGCACTAATTCTGATACGAGCACGAACTATCCTCGCAAGCGCGGCAGCCTTCGTGCGCGGAAAATCCGATTCAACGCGCGCCACCACTTCTTCCGACGGCAATACTCCGCCACGCGTCAGCACGCGTAGATTTTCGAGTGCCCTTATCTCAGCGGGGGTTTGCTGTCGTGTCAGACAGCTTGCCGTCATAAACGCCGGGAGCGAAGCGCCAATGACAACGGCCAAGCCGACAAGAATAAGAAGGAACCGGTGACGAAGTAATTCTCGAAACAACTTTTTAACTCCTAAAACCGCTACGCCGAAGGCGCTAGATAACTTAGCCCGGCGCAACAGACGCCGGGAAAAGATCCTGTGATGTTCAATTACCCTGAAAGGTTCTGATAAAACTTATTCTCGAAACCTTTCAGGGTAGGATCTTTTTTCTCATCTCCCCGGGTGCTATCCGGGGCTAAGTTATGTAACGCCTTCGGCGTAAAGAAAATGCGTATGGTATCCGCAAATCTCAGACCTGAAACTTAGTCGCCTTTTATGCCGAAACCGTTGCTCCCGGATAAGTGCTTCCAAGCTTAGCCTCGTCGCCTTCAGCAAGCGTGGCTACCAACTCATGGTGGAAGTAGTCGTATCGTTGCGCCACTTCCGGCCTAACTCGTTTGTCGTACATCTCCCGCGAGCGATCGATGTATTCGCGCAAGCGCGCGTAGAGATCACCCTGCGAACGGCCATCAGCAACCTTCTGTTCGTTATAGAGTTTAATTTCCGAAACCAGCAAGCGGGCGAAACGGCGCGCGTCGCTATGGAGGCGCCGCTCGTCTTCACTTGCCACCTCAACAGGCAGTTTGACATCCGCGCCGTATCGTCGTCTTGGAGTTGCCTCTGGGGCGGGTGCCTCTGTCGCTGCTGGCGGGGCGATCTCTGCCGCTACCTCCGCGGGTGTTTGAACCGCGGGAGTGGCCCCGACTTGCCCAAATCCAACCTCACTTTCGTACTGCGGCTCAAATTGCGGTTCTGGTTGAGGCTCAACCTGATGGGTCCCTGGTGGAGTCTCGATCTCTGTGACTTCCGCTGCCGGCGCACTTTCTTCCACTACCGGCGTTATTTCGTCATATTCCGCCGTCGGCGTGTATGCCGGTTGCTCGAAAGCCTCGGGTTCTGCCGCTGCCGCTTCCTCTGCTGGAGCAGGTTCAGGTGCTGCTGGCTGCTTCGCCGGCGCAGCACGGCCGGCCAGCAACTCGACAGCCATTCCCGAAACGCGAACGAGCGTTTCGATAGCTTCCAAATTGATCGCTTCGGAATCCAGAGTGGCGGAGTCGGCATATAAAACTGCCACCGTGCGATTACGCACGACGAGGGGTACCGCAACAATTCGAGCTGGCGGCTCTTCGCCCAGCCGGTTGAGGACTATATGATCTTCAGAATGCGAACCCGGCCCGCCGCTCCACGGTGTGCGTGATCTGGCCGCCTTACCTACTGCTGTGTCTGCGGCAATTGGAAACGACATTTGGTGAATCGCGTTGTCGCCTACGGTCCCCTCGAAGCCGCGCGCACGCCAACCTATACCCTGCTCGCCTTTGACCACAAAGAAGGCAACCCGGGGTGCAAAGGCCGCGGCACGGTTAATCAGGATCTTCAAGATATCCGCCTGCGATTGCTGCTCGTCTATTTCGGAAATGGCCGCCTTGACGATGGCCATGTCGCTTGAGGCCTTCGCGCGTGACGATTCAGAGGCAGCAAGTTCGATGCCTTCTTCGTGGGCCGCTCTCAGGTGTTCCAGAATAGAAGCCGCGACGCCGCCGTCAAGTTGAACTTCGGCTTGCCGGTCCAGGAGCCGGCTGAGCGACTCATTGAGTTGGCTCTGAAGCGCGGCAATCTCTTGTTTGATACCATTCAGGCGCCCTTCGATATAGCTTTCTATATCGCGACGCAAGCTATCTTCCAGTTGTCCACTGACCACGGTTTGTTCCTCCGTTGAAGGATCTTTTAGAACGCGCGCTCTTTGGTGAGAATCATAACTGAGATAAACGCCAGTTGCTGAAACTTGCAGGGGCAGTCCCTTCAGCGATTATGGACGTGCAGGAATCGGTGAGTCAAGAAGTGGTTTTTTAAAGCCTGATTGACACCCTTTCGGCCCTGGGCTATAAGTCCCAAACGGTACCGCCCTGACATTCTAATGGTACCCTACGGCTCCATGCCCACTACTATCCTTATTGCCGATGATCACGACGATAACCGCGAGCTTTTGCGGCTTTTGCTTTCCAGCGCGGGCTATGACGTGCGAGAAGCAAGAGACGGCAGCGAATGCCTGGCATTGGCCCGGGATCAACCGCCGGACCTAATTCTCATCGACTTATCAATGCCGGTGCTCGATGGCTGGGGCGTCTTCCGGGAACTGAAAACGGACCAGCTCACTCAAACCATACCCTGCATGGCTGTTACGGCCCACGCCGAGCTGGATCGAAATGAGGCCCTTGAGACAGGTTTCAGCGCTTACATTTCAAAGCCATTCAGCAGCGATGTCCTCTTGAAAACAATTGCGACGGTGCTCGCAAACCGGAGCACTGATAAGGAAGTTTCAACTGAATCTCCCTAGATCAGGTTTATAGCAACGCTGCTTCCCATGTGAACCACTCCGTCAGGAGCGACATGTCGCTCCTGACGGTTCTCCCAGGGTATTCGATCTACTTGAGCCTATAAACATCTCGTCTCAAACGTTTGCGTTATCTGGTTTTCAATTTCAGCCTTGCCATTCACTTCTGAGAGATCACCACCTGCTGGATCGATGGCGGCAACTGGTATATCTCGCTGCCAGCAAAGCCTGCATTCGCAAACATTCGTTCAAGCTCGGGAAACGTGTAGGCATCGCCGGCCGGCGTTCCCCCCAGCATCATGACACTGAAGGCGGCGGCATCTGGAGGTGAGATACGATCTTCGTTAGGTACAAACTCCAGTGTTATGGCGCGGCCACCTTCAACGAGCGCCGCATGAACCTTCCGCAGCAGCGCTTCGTTTGTCTGCGCATCGAAGTGATGCAGAAAGTTTGTTAAGAGAATCAGGTCATAACCAGTGCCGTAATCGACATCGAAAGCGCTTCCCTCAATTGTGGAATACCTATCGGCGACGCCGGCGTTCCGCGCGTTCTCTTTGGCCACTTCAAGCACGTTTGGCCAATCAAGTGCCACGATGCTTGCTTGCGGGTTGTTCTTCGCAAATGCGAGGCCGTAGAGTCCGTGACCCGCGGCGATGTCGAGAATTTTTAGTTTCTGATCTGCTGCTGGGTCGATCAGCTTCGCTGTTAATTCCGCCGGTAACGCCATCATCGGCGCCATGCCGCGGGCAAACTTCACCCAGATTGGATTCTCGGGCGCAATGGTGCCTCCGTCCGACATTGTCGTGCCCCCTTTACGAACAGCGTCCGCAAAATTCTGGAACCCTTTGGTGAGCATCGGCGACGAAATGAATTCTATGGCGCTGCCGAGATATGCCGGGGAACGCTTATCGAGAAATATCGCTGAGTCGGGTGTCAAGCTGTAACGGCTTCCCTGTTTATTGAGAAAGCCCATGACAGTCAGAAAGTCGCAAAGAATGCGCATGCCGCGCTCGGACGTTCCGCACCTTTTCGCGATCTCAGCAGCGGTGGTGTTTCCTTCACCAATGGCGGTGAACGTTTCCAGCTCGATTGCTGCTTTCAACCCTTCCGTTCGTTGGTAGGCGTTGATGGTTTGAAAAAATAATTGCGGCGATGGTTGTTGTGCCGAAGGACTAGACATGCTTGGTGCTCCTTAAGGGAAAAATTAGGCTTTGGTTTTTGTACTGGTCTTTGTTCGGTCGGGGCGGTGTTGAGTCACTCTGCGAGAGAAGCTCAAAGACCAAAGTCCAGGACCAAAGACCTAAATCCTGGACGTCTACGGTGTGAACGCTCGGAAAAACTCGATTCCCGAATAGTTCATGCGCATCGCCTGTCCGTCTACGATGGTATCAAAAGTCACTCGATCCGCGTCGCCGGGATCATCTGCCGGGCGAAAAACGCGCGGCTCAACGGGCGCCAGCGGCGAGTCACCGCCAACGAGCAATTGACCCTTGCGGATCACAATGCGGATGCTGCTATACCATGGACTATCCGAATGAAAGTGGCCAGTGTAACCGTCCCACTCTTGCGGATATTCAAACTTCCGCGAGCCTGTGTAACGTTCATTGGTCCACCAGTTTGCGCCGTGGAAGGCTTCCACGACGACGCCTTTTTCGCGTCCAAAGCTGAGCAAGAACAATGCGAAGTCCGGATGCTTCACCAGGAACGAATCTTTGTCCGCTTGTTCCAACGTTATGCGCGAGCCTGCATGTTGCAGAATGAGTTGCTCGCCCTCACTTACCAGCGACAGTTTCATGCCGTCTGGCGATGTAAAAGTGCCTGCATAATCGGCCGCGTTTTCAATCACCACCGGAGACGGTGGAGGCGGCGGCGGTTCGGGTAATGCCTGCCCGCGCGACGCCGCACTCAAGAGAGCCAGAGCATACCGCGTGACGGCAATCGGTCTGTAACCACCGCGAAGCCTGGCAGCATTCACCGACGCAAAGACTGCGAAGCCCTCGGTGACATCGGCATACATCGCGGAGCTGAAGGCAACCATGCCGCCCGTGTGCCGTAAAAGCGTGTGGCCGTTCGTGTTACTCACCCAGAGCCCATATGAATAGCTCGCATCCTCGCCGCGAAACGCTGCCTTGATGACGGGTCTGGTAAGCAGTTCAAAACTTTTTTCCGACAACACCCGGCCTTTAGAACTCGCGCCGTGATTGAGAAGCATCTGCAAGTAGTTGCCCATGTCGCTTGCCGTCGCTGCGATGCTGCCGGCCGCTTCCGCCACTTCAAGCCAGGGCGCCTCTCCGAGTTTACCTCCGACGGGGAATGGTCGATCTGCCTGCAGTGGAGCATAGCCGACCGCAACACGCTCGCGAATTTCATTTGAGATAACAGGCGCAGTGGAATTCATGGCGAGCGGGTTGAAAACGCGCTGCCGTATAACATCAGCGAACGGCTTCTTATCGATCGCCTCGAGCAGAAACCCGAGTAAGACGTAACCGATATTTGAATAGACCCAGCGCGAGCCTGGCTCAAAGCCGGTGCGCAGAGTGGTAGCAGCAACGCGCATCAATAACGGTACGCCGGAAAGACCGGAAGTGTGGCTGAGCAAGTGATGAGTCGTAAATGGCGCATACTTTGATTCGATCTTTAGCCAGGGCAGATAATTGCTAACGGGTTTGCTGAGATCCAGTTTACCTTCTTCGACAAGTTGCAAGACCGCTATTGCCACAAACGATTTCGAGATCGACCCAATCTCAAAGAGCGTTTGTGGACTAACCCTGATCCCGGCTTTCACGTCGGCAAATCCATATTGCGAGCTGCGCAAAAGTCCGCTGCGATCGGCCAGCGCCAGCATCATTCCCGGCGCGCCAACTTCATTCATGTGTCGCGCAATGTATTCGTCGAGCCCTTTGAAAGCTGGCGCGAAACGAGCAGCTTGGTCAGTCTCAAGCGCTGACGATCCTCCGACTCTTGGTAAGCCATTAGCGACGTGGGCCATCTGGGCCCAAGCCGCTATTCCAACGGCACTCTTGATACCATTGCTCAGTAATGCTCGACGGGTAATAAGCATTTGCCTCGAAAGCTCCTTGACGTCGATTACAACTGCGCAATTACGGCTCCGCCGCCTGATATATGGGGTCGCAGCTTGTTCGTTACCACCGCTTTGAATTATCTCACGAAGGCCGCAAACTAACCGGGGTCCCTACGCGGGCAGCCCGCGTGGGGTGGTAGCAGTTTGCGTTACATTCGAGCCCGCTAGGTGGGCAAGCCATTGCGCGCAATCCCTTCCATCACATTGCAGAAACGGTCCAGCTCGCCCAGCGTGGTGTAGATGTTTGGCGTGATACGAAGGCCCTGAAACTCTTCGTGAATGATCGGCGTCGTGAAGATACGATGCTTATCAAATAGATAAGTACCGATAGCGCCGGGATTCATGCCTTCGATTTGCACGTTGGCGATCGCGCACGACTGCGCCGGGTCAAACGAAGTATTAAACCGAACTTTCGGCACGTCCTTGAGCCGGTTCATCCAGTAGCGCGAAAGATACCTGAGGCGCGCCTCTTTTCGTTTACCGCCAATACCGTTGTGAAAGAGCAGCGCTTCGCCAATGGCGAGTTTAGGAGCGGCGGAGTGTGTACCAATTTCCTCAAACTTGCGAATGTCGCCCGCTTGTTTCGACTCGGCGGCCATCAACGGCCAGATCTTCTCTATCTTGTCGCGTTTGACATAAAGCATCCCTGTGCCCTTGGGCGCATAGAGCCATTTGTGCAAGCTGGTGCCAAAGTAGTCGCAGCCGAGATCTCTTTGTTGGAAATGAAACTGGGCAAAGGAATGGGCGCCGTCAACGATGGTCTCGATTCCCCTGGCCCGAGCCATATCGCAGACCGCTTTCACGGGCGTGATCTGTCCGGTAACGTTGACCTGATGCATCATTAGAATAAGCCGAGTGCGATTGGTTATGCCTCGTTCAAAGGCGGCGGTAATCTCATTCAGATTCTTCGGTGGAATCGGTATCTTGATTAACTTCAGCACCAGACCTTCGCGTTTTTCGCGCTGGCGTAAAGTTGTAAGCATACGCGGATAGTCCTGGGTAGTCGTAAGGATCTCATCGCCGGATTTGAAGTCCATGCCCATCAGCAGAATTTCAAGCGATTCTGAGGCGTTACGCGTGATAGCTATCTCTTCCCGGTCGCAGCCAAAAACTTCGGCGAGGCCGGTACGGATCGTTTCCGATTGTGGCTCGAGAAGCTGCCACATCGTGTAGGCGGTCGCGTCTTCCTGTTGCCAGATGTAACGCACCAAAGCTTCCGTGACGATGCGCGGACTGGGCGACACGCCGCCATTGTTCAAATTGATGATGCCGCGCGTCACTGAAAAAGCGTTTTGAATAACCGACCAGTAGTCTTCATCCATCGCAGCTTGCTGAGGAGTCAGATGAGCGACGCTCTTGCTGGCCGCTTCAACTTCTTTCAGCAGCGCGGCCACGGTAGATGAAGAAAGTGCCGCGAGCCCGAGGCCCTTGCCGGCGAGAGATAGAAAGCTGCGGCGGTCGAATGCAGTTGAACCAGTCATAGGTGATTTACCTCAGAGAACGACAACTAGCCGCGGATGAACGCGGATAAACGGGGACAAGAGCAAATACTTTCTAAACGTTTTTGGTCTAATCCGCGAATATCCGCGTTGATCCGCGGCCGTTCATCCTGTCTTTATCATGTCGCTTCGTAAACAACCTCTCCGCCAATCACCGTCATTAAGCAGCGCGTCTTGAGGATGTCCATCTCCGGAATCTTCATGATGTCGGCAGACAGAATGGTGAAGTCAGCAAGTTTGCCAGGTTCAATCGAACCTCGCAGCTTTTCCTCAAACGCAGCGTAAGCCGCCCAGATCGTAAACATTTTTAAGGCCTGTTCGCGCGAGACCGCTTCCTCCGGGTGCCAGCCTTCGCCCGAAAAGCCTTTCATGTCTTTACGCGCTACGGCGGCATAAAACTCGATCATCGGCTCGCCGCGCTCGACGGGCGCGTCGGAACCGCCGGGTATGATCGATCCGGATCTTATGAAACTCTGCCAGGCATAAGCTCCTGCGAGTCGCGGAATGCCCAGCCGGCTTGGGGCAAAGTGTAAATCGCCGATCGCGTGCGAAGGTTGCATTGAGGGAATCACTCCGAGCTTCGCAAAACGCGGTATGTCCGCGGGGTTTACAATTTGAGAATGCTCGACACGCCAGCGCGGGGCCTCAATTTTCCAGTCCGCCTTTGGCACTGCCTTCATAGCCTTCTCATACTGGTCAAGAATGAAGCGATTGCCGCGGTCGCCTATTGCGTGCGTCTCGATTTGAATGCCCTTTCGCAACGCCGCTTGCAGCAGGGGCTGCAACTCCTCTTCCTTGATTGTTAAAAAGCCGGACGTGTCTGGCATATCCGAATAAGGCTGAAGCAGCGCCGCGCTGCGGGAACCAAGTGAGCCGTCCGCGTAAAGTTTGAGCGTGCGCACGGTGAGATAATGATCGTCGGCGCCGATGATCGGTCCATCGCGGAAAAGTTGTTGCGCGTCTTTTCCCGGTGCCGAAAGCGCCTTATAGATACGCAGCTTGATCTTTCCTTCGTCATGGAGCTTTTTAAGCATCTCCACTTCGGCAAAGCTACCGCCAGGGTCCTGCACTTGAGTCCATCCAAGTTCGATATCGCGCTTAACTCCCAGGACAACTGCACGTTCGGCCTCTGCGGTTGTCGTTCCCGGAATGTGGCGCTGCACCAAATCCTGGGCCGCGTCGAGCAACATGCCGTTTGGTTCCCCGCTCTGTTTATCTTTCGATATTTCACCTCCAAAAGGGCTCGGCGTACTTTTGTCAACTCCAGCAATTTTTAAGGCAGCACTGTTTGCTACTGCACCGTGGCCGTCGGCGCGATCCAGGAAGATGGGATTGTTTGGCGCCACCTTGTCGAGATCCCAACGCGTGGGAAAAACTGGCGGCTTCCAGAAAGTCTCGATCCAACCTCGACCAGTCACCCATGCGCCGGGTTGTGTCTGATCAACTCGCGCCTTAACTATTGCCAGAAAGGCTTCGAGGCTCGTGATGCCTTCGAGGTTAAGCGTAATCTCGCGGAAACCAACTCCGAAAAGATGATGATGCGCGTCAGTCATTCCCGGCACCATCGTCTTGCCACCGAGATCTACGACGCGCGTGTTCCTGCCAACATACGCCTGCGCCTCACGATTCGATCCGGCAAAGACAATGAGATCGCCTTTGATGGCGACCGCTTCTGCTTTTGGCCGTCTGTCGTTCACCGTGTAGATGTTGCCGTTTTTGAAAACAAGATCCGCGGGCTCGACTTTAGCCGTAACCGGGAAGAGCAGAAAAGCGGAGATAAGCGCTACTAGTAGAGATGTAAAAGCTTTCATAGATTTTTGACGGACAGGGCGGTAGACCTGATTGCAGAGCGAGTGTTTTATACCACTTGCTTGAGAGAAACAGTAGGGTCGAGGGTGCTGATGAACTATAATCGACTTCAGCGAGCTCAACTCCGCTTGTTTCCTGGGGGGACCTTGTCATGAAAACCGAAACACTCAATTTGAATACATCGCACGGCGCTACAACTGCGCATGTGGCGCGTCCTGACAACGACACAACAGCAGCAGTGATACTCATCCAGGAATGGTGGGGTATCAACGATCACATCCGCGATCTTGCTGGGCGCTACGCGAAGGAGGGTTATCTTTGCGTCGCTCCGGATCTATTTCGAGGGGAAGTTGCGAAAAACACGGAAGAAGCGGCCAAACTGATGCATGGCCTGGCAATCGAGGACGGATTGGAGACGATCCGGCAAGCGATTGCCGAGGCGAAGCGCGCCTACAACGTGCAAAAGGTCGGCATCACCGGCTACTGCATGGGCGGCACCTTTGCCTTGCGTGCTGCTTGTCAGATAAGCGAACTTGCCGCCGCCGCGCCGTTCTATGGTGACATCCCCGAAGAGGATGTTCTGAAACAGTTAAGGGTGCCTACCCTCTTCATTGCCGGCAACCGCGACGCCTGGATCAACCCGGAGAAAGTGAAGCAGCTAATCGAAGCGGCGCGTAAGTACAACCTGCCGGTGGAAGTAGTCACTTACGACGCCGACCATGCATTCTTCAACGACACGCGACCTGAGGTTTACAACCCCGAAGCCGCCGCCGATGCGTGGCGAAGGGTGCTGGGATTATTTAGCAAGCACTTGCGGCAAGGAGTCGCCGCGGCACAGTAATCAGCAAACAATCCATTGCGTAAGTGACGCCTGGTGACCGAGCTTCTCTTGACTCGGCCATTCACTGCTCATGATTCACTGGCTGTTTTGATTGTTCTGATGATGCTTCGATGGCAAGTTTTCGCGGCCCCCACTTCAACGTGCGACTCATCCAGACTAACTCATCTAAAGAGTTAACGTGTCCACTGTCCCTCCTATCATTCACAGCTCTAATCAGTCTCCGCTTTGGCAATCTGATCCAAGTAATTGGTTAGTTCGGCATAACCACCATACTCGGCCCAGCCAGCCGGTGTTCCACCGACTTTCGTGTCTCTGACGTTCGCACGCGCGCCTTGGGCGATGAGGAAATCGACCATCTCGCGATGCCCGTTGAGCGCCGCGTAGTGCAGACCCGTTCCTGAGTAATCAAAGCCCGGAGGTATAGCGTTGACCTGGGCGCCTTTCTGCAACAACAAGCGCGCGGCGTCGAGGTGATTGTGCATGCAAGCATAGATGAAAGCGTTGTTGATAATGTCCTGTGGATCGTCCGACCATTGCGCGACCTTCGCTTGCAGTTCTCCCTTTATCTCGCAATTCAAATTCGATTTTTCCAGCTCGCCAAAGGGCCAGGCAACTTTGCCTGCTTCGGGCTTGAGGCTGCCGTCGCTGTTAAAGAAGCCCTCGATCAAATCAATGCGACCCAGGCCGGACGCAATTCGCAGGTTATGCACTGATGCGCCTCGCGCGAGCAGTAGATCTATTACGCGCTGGTTATTCCAGTACAACGCCTCCTCCAACGGCGACCAACTCCCGGTGCCATTGATGGACGCGCCGCAGTCAAGCAGCAACTCGGCAACGTCAACATTGTCTATGCACGCCGCGGCTCCGAGCGGCCCGTTGATCTCGGCGCCGGCGTCGACCAGGACTTGCGCCATTTCGACTCTGTTCGGCACGTCGATGGCGTCAAGGGCCAAACACTGGAGTAGGGTGGGATGACTTGTTGATGACCTAGCCGTCGCCAAAGAAGGGTCACGGTTCAGCAAGGTCCTGAGTCCGTCGAGATCGCCAGATTTGATCGCCACTATCGCCGGCTGAAATTTCGCGTCCATGAGAATTTTCCGAGAGTTCATAGTGTTTCTGGTCCGGTTTCCAGAAATTCGTTCAATTCGCTTGCGGAAGGCAGGGCGCCGCGTGCGCCAAGGGTCCGGCACTTGAGCGCCGCCACAGCATTCGCGAATTTCAGACTCGTCTCAACATCTTCGTCGCTTAATAGTCCATAAAGAAAACCGGTGTGAAAAGCGTCGCCTGCGCCGGTCGTGTCACGACAACCGCCGGGCACTTCAAAGGCAGGCGATTCAATAAATCTTCCTTCGCAATAGACCATCGCGCCGCTTCTGCCGAGCGTCATGCCAACAATCGCACAGCCGTATCGCGCTTTCAGTTCCACCAGCGAGGCGCGTAAGTCCGCTATGCCTGTTAGCCGGTGTGGAAACTCTCTGGAACCAATAAGAATATCAATTAGCGGTAGAAGCTCCGGCAGGCCTTCATAGATATTGTCGATATCCGCGGTAACAATCGTGCCCACATTACGAGCAGCCTGGGCCATACGAGCGCACGCGGGTGGATCGTGCGCATCGAGATGCAGTACGCGCCCGCGCGCGGCAAGCGCCAACGGCGCTTCTTGCGGAGCATAACCTAAACGTTCGTCCCGGTCCCAGATGATGGTGCGCTCGCCGCTGCGCGCATCGATGATAATGAAGGCAATCTGGTTAAGCGCGTCCCTAATCACTTCGGCGAATTCAAGGTTCACTTCTTCGGATTTGATAGCCTCCAGCCCAAACTGGCCTTCCGGATCAGAACCAAATCTTCCCGCATACGCTGTCTCGAGACCCAAACGCCGCAAGCCAACCATCGTCGAGGCCGCTTGCCCGCCCGGCGCTTGTATGTGTTTAAGCAAACGGAGCTTGGTGTCAAACGCCGGATACTCAGGCACAACGATCAGATGGTCGACTGCATTGAGACCGAAGCCTACTGCGTCAAACTGGCGTCCGTCCGGAAGTGTGAATGGGAAGTTAGTCTTCACTAGTCCGCTCAGTTAGAATAGTTGGGCAAAACACGGCGTATCATAATCATCTAAACACAGTGACATTAGCCGAAAAACTCAAGGAAATTCCAGTTTCAGCCGGCGTTTACCTCTACAAGGACAGCGCCGGCAAAATCATCTATATCGGCAAGGCGAAGCGGCTGCGCAGCCGTGTGCGCTCCTATTTCCAGGCGCGGCCTTTCGATCGCAAGACCGATGCGCTGGTCAAACAGATCGCGGACGTCGAGGTGATCGTTACCGACAACGAAGTCGAAGCTTTGATACTGGAAGCAACGCTTACCAAAAAACATAAGCCTCGCTACAACGTCAATCTAAAAGACGACAAGTCGTACCCGCATCTCAAACTTACAATTAACGAGCCGTTTCCGAAAGCAGTGATCACGCGCCGCGTCCAAAAGGACGGAGCACTTTATTTCGGGCCATTTCTCCCTGCTAGTCTGGCGCGCAAAACGATCGACGTTATCAACCGAACTTTTCAGCTTCGCACCTGCGACATCGAAATCGACGGCAAGGCGCCCCGTCCGTGTCTTGAGTATCACATCAAGCGCTGCCTTGGCCCATGCGTCAAGGGACTGTGCACAGCGGAACAGTATCAGGAAGCCGTGCGTGACGTGCGGCTATTGCTCGAGGGAAGAAACACCGAGCTCGCAGACACGCTTGAGGAGCGCATGGATCAGGCGTCGGTAGAAATGCGTTACGAGATGGCCGCGAAGTATCGGGATTTGCGCAAGACGGTCATCAAACTTTCCGAACAACAAAAGATGGCTACTGCGCCCGATCGCGACGTTGACATTTTCGCTTACTACCGCGAGGGGCCGCGCCTGGCTCTGCAACTTTTCACGATGCGCGAGGGCCACATCGTTGGCCGGCGCGAATTCTTTTGGGAAGACTTATCGGAAGACGATTTTGACCCTGCGGGGTTTCTGGGCGAAGTTTTGGCGCAGTACTACGCGACAGACTACGTGCCGAAGGAGATTCATGTCCCGGTAGATTTCGAAGATCGCGAACTGCTGGAGAAGGCGCTGACTGTGAGAAAAGGGCGGCGCGTCAAAATTCAGTATAGCCAGCGCGGCGAGAAGCGCGACCTGATCGACCTGGGCGAGAAAAACGCGAAGCTCGCGTTTGAGCAGCGCTTCCGGATTCTGAAGCCTGACATGAAACTTGTGCTTGAGGAATTGCAGGAGACGCTCGAGCTGCCACGCTTTCCGGCGCGCATCGAATCGTTTGATATTTCGCATATTCAGGGAGCGGAGAACGTCGCCGGAATGGTCGTGAGCGATAACGGAAAGATGAACCGCTCGGAGTATCGCAAGTTTCGGATTAAAACGGTGGAAGGCGCAAATGACGTGGCGTCAATGCGCGAGGCAGTGCTTCGGCGCTATCGCCGCCTTCTGGATGAAGGAAAGCCCTTGCCCGATCTGATCATGATTGATGGTGGCAAGGGACAACTAAGTGCCGCCGCAGATGCGATGCGCGAGCTTGATCTCGAAGCGGTGCCGATGGTGGGCGTGGTGAAACCTCCCTTGAAGCACAATCAGGTTTCCTATCTGCTGGTGAAAGGACGCGAGCACGAGCCCGTTTATCTCGATCCTCATTCGCTAATCCTGCGTCTACTCCAGATGATTCGCGACGAAACGCATCGCTACGCATTGAGTTACCATCGGAAGCGGCGCGAGCTGCGCGACTTCACTTCTGAACTCTCGGCAATTCCCGGCGTAGGCGAAAAGCGCAAGGGACGACTGCTGAGACATTTCGGTTCTATCCAGCGAGTGGCAGCGGCGGCGGTTTCGGAGTTGACCCCGTTTGTAGGAAAGAAGACGGCGCAGGAAATCGTGGATCACTTTGAGCGTCAACGCGCGCTGGCCGAAGGGGGTCCTGTGGCTATTCCAAACTGAACCTTGCCAAAGCCGCAAGCTAAAGCTTGTACTCTAAAGTTCACATGCTACCCTTGCGGTAGCTGCCCTTTTGCGCCGCTGAAGTCGTAACTGATGTGCAGCCGCAGAGACCCCCCCTGCACTTCCGCGCGCACGTCTTTTACTTGCGCCTTCACCGAACCATTGCTTGCCTGCATCGGTATCAACAATTGCAATTGCTGCGGACGTAAGAACTGAATAGGATTCACGCGGCTGTCGATTGCAGTACGAACAAAGACAGTCACGAAATTGTTTACCACCGGCGCTACCTGGTCCAGGTTGACCCCTTCGACATTCACTCGTCCATAGAGCGTTTGATTGGGCTGATCAAACGAGAATTGAATCGTCGTCTGCGCCCAGCCCTTAAACTGTATGCAGTTTCCCAGCAGCTTGTATTTGCCGCTAAAGGCAAGTGGCGCCGATATCCGGCCCCCGGAAAACTGCACCCGCGTCTTGATGCTGTTGGATTCCGGCGCCAAGGTCACGCTGTTTATGCAGCCACCCTGGAACGCAGCATTCTCAATACGGGGAACCCCTGCACGCCTATCCATTTCCGATAAATTGAAGGTAGGCGGACCGAGATCTCGAAAGACCGTTCCCAGCAGTTCGTCAAAAAACCCGTCGCTGATGGAAACCACTACAGTCGCAGGGGGATCGCCGCCAGCAGGTGGGGGTTGAACAGTTGCGCCAGGAATCGCCTTTGCGCTTGGTACGCCGAGCAAGAAAATAGCGGCAGCGGCGCCGATGACGAGTCCCAGAAGTAGCAGCAGTATGTATCTCATCGGGTTTCTCAGTGAGTAGTTTATTGAGCGGGCGACGGTGTCGGCGATGCACTTGGGGTTGTCGCCGCCGCATTCATATTGGCCAACAGAGCTTTGACCAGAACCGCAACCGTGTTGGTGAACGCGTCGATCTGTGCGCGCACTTGCTCGGGTGGCACTTTGTTGAGGTCAGCCGGAACCTGAAACAACGAGTCATCGACGTTTGTGCTGATGTCGCGCATCTCCGCGACAATCTTTGCTCCCTTTATTCCCTGTACATTTCCGCTTGCCTCAGAGGATAAATCGACCCTCAGTGGCAAACCGGTATCTTTATCAACATAGAAGAACGCTTCGGTATTCACCTGGCCCGCTGAAGTCGACGTGTTAGTGGTCGTTGCATAACGGTACTTATCCGCCGGGCGGCCGTTCATAGTGTCGTCTCCAACGCGCTCAATGCCTTTCAGTTTTTGTAAATAAGAGACGATCTGTCCCGGTGTCATCAATTTTTGCAGTTGAAAGCCGGTCGCTTCCGGAGTTAATTCCGCAAATTGCTTGCGGCCCGGCATGATAACAATGTGCTTGTCGCCTTGTTCGAGGTAGATCAAATCGGAGCCATCAGGCAGCTTAAACGAGACACGACGATCAGCACCATTGCGGGCCACCTCAGCAGACAGCGAAGGAATGCCAATGGTCTTTTGTCCGCCTTCAGTTTCAGCGCTAAGCACCAGGACGGCGCGATACTTTTCCGGCTCGCGCGCAGCGCTTAGCGTCGCAGGCGTGGGCGAAAGATTCGCATTGGTAGGCGAGAGGTTGGCATTAGCCGTCACATTTGTATTTGCGTTAGTATCGGTTCTCTGACAAGCGCTTCCGGCGAACCCAAGCAGGCTAATCACCAGAAGAGAGATCCATTGCGGTGTTTTCAAGACAGTTGTTTTCATAACGTCTCCGAAGAATTTGAGCCCTGGCTCGGTTGCTGAAAGGGGGTTTTGAGGGAAACCGTAGGATACCACGCATCGCCAATGTTTGTAAGGCAAACTTCGAGTTTGGTATTGAGTACCACGTTAGTTTGCGGCGCGATCGGAGGCTTGCCTAACTCGCGAAGGATTGACTTAGTACCCTGTTTTGGAATAGAAGCGCACTGCTCTTCCAGTCCCTTTCTTGTGAGTATGGCCTATGAAACAAATTCCTGTCCTGCTTGTGCTCGGATTCGCGCTATCGCTTTGCAACTTAACGAATAGACTAAAGACCTCGACCAACTCGAACGAGCCCGGCAAGACCGCTTCGAAGTCGAGCGATACGGGTGGCGAAGCCGAGCGTGCTACGCCGACCGCGGCACAGATGCAGGCCTTGGCCGGCGGCCAGACTGTCACATGGGACCAGCAGGGGATGTCATGGACAGTTCCGCCACAGTGGAAGCAAGTCACCAATGAATCGAAGGAACTTGTTTGGAGCTCACCCGGTGGGTCGGAAGGAGCTAACTTGATTGTAGGCATCTCGCCAATGGACGAAAGCTTTCCCGCTGACATTAGCATCAAGGCGTTCTATGATCAGGCCAAGACTCGCGCAAAAAATGGTGAGGTTGACGAAGTGAAGTGGCTCGAGATCGACGGCTTAAAGGGTGTTGAGTTTCGCGAAGCGAATCCCGAGAAGCCGGACGGTTTCAGACGATTGCAATGGATGGCTTACCGGAAATATGCGGGCCAGCTGCAATTGGTGAACCTGATGCTCTCAAGCAACGGCAAAGGTTTCCCCAAACATCAGGACGCGATGTACGGGATTATGTACTCAACAAAGATCGTTCACTAAAGAGCTTCCGGGCAAAAGGGGAAGGGGGAAAAGCCCTCTCTTTTCCTTCCCCTTGATCCGGGATCCCTTACCCTGTCTGGTTGTGAACGAATCGGTCATCCTCGCGAGCTCATACTGTTTCTAGTTTCTCTAATTCCACGTTAACTCACAGCTCACCGCCAGCGCGGTGTCCAACCGAAAGTTCAGGAGGAAGACTCTCATGGCAGACAAAGCGATCATTACGAATCTCACAGCCTTGAAAAACAAATACGGCGCGGCAGGCGTCACGGCCATCAAAAAGGCTGTGACAGATCTAATCGCTGCAGACAAAAAACGCGGACTGAATACTATACTCATAGCCCTCGACGACGCTGCCGCGATGGGTAAATTAAATGCGCCGCCCGTTACCAATGCCGGGGATCCAAAAGAGAACAAGGAGGCCATTGATGGAATCTACCGCTCGCTGACACCCGATTATTTGATGATTCTCGGAGCGATAGATGTCATTCCACACCAGGATTTGAAAAATTCCATGTTCTCCCCAAAGCCAGATGCCGACAATGAGAAATTTGCCTATGGCGACCTGCCTTACGCTTGCGACGCTCCTTACAGCCAGGACGTTAACAAGTTTACTGGAGTCACTCGCGTTGTCGGCCGCTTGCCTGACTTGACCGGCCACAAAGGAAGTCCCACGTATCTGGTAGCTCTTTTGAAGACGGCGACTAACTGGAAATCTTCGCCGCGCGCCGCCTATCAGGACTGTCTGGGCATCAGTGCGGAAAAATGGAAGGAATCTACTGCACAGAGTTTGACCAATACATTCAACACGGAAAAAGACCTGCGAACTTCACCCAAAGAGAATGCGCGCTGGAAGACTGAGCTCATTAACAGACGGACGCATTTTATCAACTGCCATGGAGGCGACACGCTACCCGATTTCTATGGACAGTCAGAGGTCGATGACGATGTCATGCCGGTTTCGCATCGCGCAGCTTTCGTAGCGAAAGCAGGAAATATTTTAGAAGGCACGGTGGTAGCGGCGGAATGTTGTTTTGGAGCACAACTCTATGATCAGTCAGCGGCAGATGATTCGCAGATGGGAATGTCCAATGCCTATCTCGGTCGAAAGGCTTACGGTTTTCTTGGTAGCACGACCACCGCGTATGGGCCATCCTCGGGCAATGACCAGGCCGATTTGATCTGCCAGTATTTTCTGCAAAGGGTGCTGGCAGGCGCATCGCTGGGAAGGGCAGCTCTTGAAGCTCGGCAAAGATTCATTGAGAAGAGTTCTCCGTTGAGTAATATGAATCGGAAGACGCTGGCCCAATTCAATCTTTACGGAGACCCGTCAATCGTTCCCGTTAAACTCCCCACCTCTAAACTTGCACTCGGTCCTAAACTGAGCGGCTCCTCAGGAAAAGGCTTCGGACTACTTTCAGCGAAGGCCGCACAAGATGCTGCCTCAGTGGAACGTGCTGAGCGCCGCGAAAAACTCCGCGCCAAAGGGACTATGCTTGGGGATTTGCAGCCCACCTTCAAAAAGCGAGACACGGGACCTTCAAAGAAGACTCAGTCTTTGATGGAGGGGATGATGCGTCAGTTGAACCTGACTCCTGTCGATACGCTCTCCTTTGATGTCGGAACCGCTGCGCCTACAGGCTCGAAACTTCTCAAGGGTCTCGCCAAAGGCGCAACTAAAACTATGGCTGCCAAACAGCCGCAAACGACCGCTTTCCATGTGTGCTTCGGAGTTGCCGCAGCTTCGGGCGCTGGAAAAGCATCGCCGAAAGGTGTGAACAAGAAAGGCGCACCGAAAGGACTAACTGGTGGGGAAAATGGAGAACGCGCGCCAGGGACGGTGAAAAACTTTGTAGTCTTGGAAGCGAAGGAAGTTGACGGTAAGATAGTCAGCGTTTCCCAGGCTCATTCGAAATAAGGTTCCTCAAGATTGAAGGCAGGAAATCTTCGTGCCCGTTGGCTACACTCCGATTGAAGTCTCCGGACAGGTAACTAAACATCTGGCCGCTGCGGGTTCAAAGAGTGAACGGCAAGCGATCTTTTTGGAAACAGGCGAGGGCACCTACCTCTTGCGCCGGCAGGGAGGAAACCCTTTCTCCGATCCGAAGCTTGAGGCTTTGATTGGCAAACGCATCAATTGTAAAGGCATTCTCACCGAGCACACTTTGATAATGTCTGACTGGGACGTGATCTGACGAAGCTGCCTAGCTCCTGCGCGTCGCGAGCTTGTGAAAAAGGGGAACGGGAATGCTCAACTTGAGTACCCGTTCCCCGTTCCCCGTTCCCCGTTCCCCGTTCCCCGTAGTCGATTCTTCCTTCCTCTTTTACTCCTTCCCGGTTCCTCCTAATTCTTCTTGATGTAGTTCCTATGAATCCACGCACCCGGCTGTGCGCGGTCGCGAGTTTCGAATAAGATATTCTCATCGTCCTCGCGAGTCAGAAGGTTTACACGGGCGTTGACATCCTTGTCTGAGCCTTTCGCCTTTTCCGCTTCGGAGAGAAATCCTCGCACACTATCGGCCGATGCAGGTTTGAATTTATCTTTCTGCAACTCTGCAATGGCCTCGATGGCGTTTGCCTTGAGCAACTTTGGACAGAGCTTTTTGAAGAGCACGTTTGACCCGTAAATATCCGCGCTATTCACTTTTCCATTTATCGCGAAGACATATCCGATAACATCATCACTGCGGTTTGCGATGGCGGAAAGTGCTTTGACGTAACTGTCCGCAGTCTCCTGAACCTTTTCATTTTCAACGGCAAGCTGAAGGCTCGACTCTGACACCGTTGAGTTAACTCGAGCGCCAACATTTCGACTGAGTTTATCCTGGGCCAGTGTCACGCTCTGCCAGACGCCCCCTTGCGAATTCGAACGCTTTGCCGCCAGCTTGATCTCTTTAGTTGCTACTGCGTCCGCCGAACTGCTGAAGACTGCAGCGCGTTCATTACCGCGCCCACTCCATCTGCCATGTTCCACACAAAACGCCGAAATCGGCAGTTTACCTGACCTCGGCGGCACGATCAGATCGACGCCGATCATGCGATCCTGCTGACCGCCCTTAACGATGTCGCCGGATTGCACGTAAACATCCTCGTTCGAAAAATTTCGAATGGAGAGCTCGTTAACGCTCTTTGTCTCGTAGACCACGACTTTCTTTTGCATGAGCGCCTCCTGCAACGTCAGAAACGACTTGCCCTTAATTAAATTCTTTCCGTGAACCAAAAAGATCGTCAGATTTCGGTGTGTGTAAGGCCCCGAGAGACGATAGTCGCCGGTTTGGGCTCTCGATACCTGTCCCGGCCCACCCGGACCGCCGCTTGACGATGCTTTGCGAGCCTGAGCACTGATCAGCACCCCCATTGACAGCGCTATCGATAAAAGAGTCACCCCGAGTGTTAGAACGCATACTTGTTTCTTCATTGTCTTTGTCTCCTTCTGGATAAGGCTTGGCAGTGCAATCAATTGGATTTAGACCACGGCCAATGCCAAGGCCTATAGCTGCCGACGGTGATGCGCCGATTAAGACGTTCCTGCAGGGCCTCGTGACCACGAACGATGATGGTGACGTATGCCATAGCCTTTGAACCCAATTCGAAAAACACTCCAAAGCTTGAGCTTAGATCCCTGGTCGGGGAGACCTGTCTCGGGGAGACACCCCCGGGTACTGCTTGGTCCTGATAGTCGACCCCTGGAATGCGGGGAGAAGTTAGAAGTAGAACCTAACTGGTTGGTAGAACGAGACCGAGGAGACTTCTTGCGTTGTTGGTTGTAAGGATCAACTAGATCGTTGTCCGTTAGAGAGAATGAATCGGCACTGACTTAAGAAGGAAAGTGGCCCAGATCCCCTGGGCCCTTTTTCCGTCGAACTTTCAGTTTATCGTGTCCTATGGTCTGTAAACCGCCCCTAGCGGACCGGCTCAGCTGGACGCGGCTTCCTCGTGCCCAGCTTGCTCTTTATTCCGGCGGAAACTGTGGAAACCCACCACCGCCACCGTACCCGGGCGGGGTAGCACCGTCGGCCTTTCAAGTCCTGACTTGTTTGTAGTTCCTAACCGACAAAACAACTCCGATTACTACCGGATTGGTGTTGGTGTTGACCTTACCAAACTCTTTAACCGAACACCGAAAAACTAGCGATGGCGGTAGTCCGTTCGAGTTCGCTCATTATAGGTAAGAGTTTGATAAACTCACTCCGAGTGAACCGTTGGTGCGTCCGCGTGCGGAACGAAGCATTTGCGGCAGCGGGCTTCGTACATTCCCGCCGCGCCGACGGCGACGCGCTCTTCGGATTCGAAGATGCGCTGTGAGTAATTGGCCGGTTGGCCACACTTCATGCAGATGGCGTGGGTCTTGGTAATGTATTCTGCGATGGCCAGCAGTTGTGGCATGGGTTCCCAGGGTTTGCCGGTGTAGTCCTGATCCAGGCCGGCGATGATTACGCGAACACCCCGCCCCGCTAATTGAGTCGCCACATCCACCAGGGCGTTATCGAAAAACTGTCCTTCATCAATACCGACGACCTCAGTGTCAGCTTCGACTTTCGCCAGCACCTCTTCCGCGCTGCGAATATTCGCCGACTCATGGCGCATCTCTGAATGTGACACGATGTGGTCCTGTGAAAAGCGTGAGTCGAGTTCCGGTTTAAATACCTGGACTTTTTGGCGGGCAATTTTTGCACGCCGTAAGCGACGGATAAGTTCTTCTGATTTACCCGAAAACATCGAACCGGCGATCACTTCGATCCATCCGGTGGTTACACGTGAATGGTGGGTTGGTTCGCCGTCGTTAACCTGTGCGATAAGTTCTTCCATTTTGATTTGTTGCTAGCCCGAGCCCGTATTCCTAAAAACTATACCAATCAAAGTTTGCGTTACGTCAGGAATATATCTTTCTATTATAAAACGGCGCGAAGGCGGCGATCAGCGCTAGTTCAAAACTCATCGAGCGTGTAACCAGATCGCGAGAGAGGATCCCCCAAGCTCCCTGGCGACTGCGCACATCTTGTATTCCCGCCACTTCATCAATCACCAACCCAAGTTCGGTACGCCCCTCGATCACTTTCTTGACCAGAGATTCCGGAACGCTAATTGACGGCGTCGCGCCAAAGGACCCGTTTTTTCCATCAGTAGCGTAGGCCCAACCTCGCAAAAACGTGTGCCACTCGCCTTCAATCGAAATTGAGTGAAAGCCTCCTTCAAGTCCAACGTAAATGTCGGCGTCGAGTCTCTGCGCGGCAAGTTGATCGCGGACCGCAAGTGCCCTTTCCCGCGCTCCTTGCATTAATTCCCAGTCGTTTAACGGCATTGCGGGCGCGGCGGTTTCCACCGCACGTGCCAGCACACTCGCTTCAGCCCAGGAGGAATCGACGGTCGCCACCCGCGCTATGCTTGCCCGAACAGCCATGATCTTCGGCGCGCGGTCGGAGCCCAGCGCGATCGTCTTAACTCGAGCGTTGCCTTGCGGATTCAAAGTTGACAAGTAGAACCAGGACGTTAGTTAGATGAAACGCGTGAGAGGCTATAACAGAGCGGCGCCTGGCGTCAAAAGGGTGCAGTGAATTACCTCGCTTGACATTAACTATGACAGGTTGCTGTAATCAAATCTCTTCCCAAGTTGGATTTCAAAGTCCATCGTTAGCTTGTTATCCTATGGAAAACAGCAATATGAAACGCTATCACCCCACGCGGGCTGCGGCGTTTCCCGGGATTGAACTGTAGCTGACGAGTCTGAAATGAAGGGGAACGCCGGAGGTTTTCGAGTGTCGCTTGAGGAATTGGTTTACGATTGGAACACGATCGATCCGGCGTTGATTCTTCCCGATCGTCATATAGGCTTTGACGACGAAACCCTGCGTGACGGTTTGCAGTCACCTTCGGTCTGCGAGCCTCCCGTTGAACAAAAGATCGAGTTGGTTCATCTGATGGAGGCGTTGGGTATCGATACCGCCGACATCGGACTGCCTGGTGCGGGCGGAACTCACGCCGCCGGCGTGGAGTTAATGGCCCGCGAGATAGCCGAGAAAAAGCTTAAGATTCGACCTAACTGCGCCGCGCGCACTCACCGCAGCGACATTCTACCCATCGTCGAAATCTCGCAGCGGGTTGGTATCCCGATCGAGGCCTGCACCTTTATCGGTTCGTCAGCAATACGGTTTTTTGCGGAAGACTGGACGCTCGACAAGTTGCTGAAACTTACGGAAGACGCGGTGACCTTTGCCGTCAGTGAAGGTGTGCCGGTGATGTATGTCACCGAAGACACTACGCGAGCAAACCCGGAAACAATTCGCGCTCTCTACACGACGGCGATTCGCTGCGGGGCGAAGGCCCTCTGCGTTTGCGATACGGTCGGACATTCAACTCCAGACGGTGCGCGTTCTGTAGTGAGATTTGTAAAAAGTATCATCGACGAGCAGGGTGGCAACATCCGGCTCGATTGGCATGGCCATCAGGATCGAGGCCTGGGTGTAATCAACTCGATAGCCGCAATTCAGGGCGGGGCTGACCAGGTCCACGGCTCCGCGCTAGGGATCGGCGAGCGCGTCGGAAACACGCCAATGGATCAATTGCTTGTTAACCTAAAACTAATGGGCTGGATTCAAAATGATCTGTCGCGACTTGGCGAGTATTGTTCGCTCGTGTCAGCGGCCTGCGGTTGGTCCATCCCTTACAACTATCCGGTATTCGGTCGTGATGCCTTTCGCACGGCAACGGGCGTGCATGCGGCGGCGGTAATCAAGAGTTACAAGAAAGGTAACAGAGAACTCGCCGACCTTGTTTACTCGGGCGTGCCCGCGGGACAGTTCGGCCTGGAGCAGGTGGTTGAGATAGGACCGATGAGTGGCAAGTCAAACGTGATTTACTGGCTCGAGAAGCGGGGCATCGAAGCGAACGAGGACCGCGTCACTCGGATCTACGACCGGGCGAAGCAAGCGTCTGGTGTCCTGACAGATGACGAAATCATGCGGTTGGTATAAACCAAAGGGGTAAAGGGGAAAGGGTAAACAAAGCTATGTCGCTTTACCCTTTCCCCTTTACCCTTTCCCCTGTCCTGGGGGTTTTTTAGTTTATCGGTATCGTTATTGTTGCTGAGCCTGCTTTACCTGCCGGAAAGCGCTTCTGACGCGCAATTCGTATCGCACTCGCATCGCCGCCTGACGCCTGCGTAACGCGGCCCGACTCATCATAAGTAACTGTGACGGAAATCCTCTTTGATCCCGGCTTTCCAGCTTCGTTGACAACGGTCGGCACCGCTGGGGCCGAACCAGGAGCAGGCGACGCGGACAACTTCTCTTCACGTGCCCTGGCTTTCTCCTTCTCACGCTGGCGCTTCGCTGCAATCGCAGCCTCGTCGCTGTGATCGTCTGCGGGTGAACTTTCTGAAGACGCAACCTCGTTGCTCGGAACCTCGGCAACGACCGGGGACGAAGCCTCAGTGGTGGACGCCGTACTCACTGTCTGGCTGGCAGCGGCTGCAGTCCTCGCGTGACGGTACCAGCCCGCCGGGACACCGATCGCGGCAACACTAGCAAGGACCGCAAAGACCACCGCTCCCGCGATTACAAATTTTCGCTTGCCGACCGAGTCCGTACCCATGAAAGAAAGGAATGAGGGGACGCGCAAACTCTCAAGTTCTGTAAATGAAGTCTCGGGCTCACTAATGCCCTGCGAGTTATTTTCGTCATTGTAGTCGGGAGGAAACGCCGCGGCGGGAACAATCCCTTCATCGAGCCGCCGCAGACCTTCAAGCACCACCTGAGTCCAGGGTTGATTAATCGTGCGCTCGCTGGATTCGGACGCGCCACCAAACTCAAACTTTGCATTGGGAAGCGTCAATGCATAATAGACGGCGTCAATTCCTCGCAGCACGCCGATACGGGCATCCACCACCGAGCCGGCCTGTAGATAAAAATAGCCGGGACCTTGCGGGTAAAGCACCTTCAGCTGCCCGGTCTTGCGTTGGTTGCAGAAAAATTCTATCAATTCGGATAGCGAAAGATCGCTGAGGTGTCCGGTTAATGCCATCAAAGTTAGCTCCTCTTAGGAAAAGAAATGTCAGGAGGAATTGGGAACCGAAAGACGCCAGCCAGGAGGTTGGCGCCTTTGTCTTGGGAGAATTACTGTGCGAGAGCGAATTTATAGTTGATCAGGCCCGATACTTTAACAGGCTGGCCCGAAAGCTTCGTGGGAGAGAATCGCGCTCTCATGGCTGCTTGTACCGCAACGTCTCGTAATAGGGTGGGTCCGCTGGTGGCCTCTGCGGAGATTACTTTTCCTGTTTCATCCACGACAACCTCTACCGAAACCAGCCCACCCATTCTTAAGCGTCTGGCGGCCTCTGGATAGTTTGGTGAAGGCAAACTAAGAGCGGTCCCATTAAGTACGCCCCCCGACACCGGCTTAAGAATGGGCCTTGGTGCGGGCGGCGGTGGCTCTGATTCGAGATGGACTACCGGAGTCTCAGGATTTGCGTCTGATCGCACACTTGCTACTTCGAGCGTTCCCAGACCACTGAGCTTGTCCGCCGTGTTCACCGAACCGGGAAGTGCGGGCGAAGCTTTGCGACTTGACCTCGAGTTATTGTTGACTGTGGGCTTAGCGACGAGCGGTGGGTTCTTCGTTTCGGAATTCACCACAGCCACGTTGCCTGCGGGTACGGGAGATGCAGAGTTTGGTTGTGTAGCTGGCGCTCCACCTGGCTGGGCCATTCTCATCATATTCTCATCCAGGTAGTACATGATGGAACGATAGGTAACTTCCGACGGCTCAAACGACATTTTGCCACCTTCAATGACCGCAACCGAAGTCGTCATTTTGTTCCAGTTCCCCGCGAAATCAAATTCGTACTTGTAGACTTCCTTGCTCAACAAAGATCCGTCTGTATTCAAGAGGGTCATCTCACTGATGTTTCCCTTGTCGTCATATTTGTACACTTCTTTGCCGGTGAGATTCGCTCCGGCGATCGGAAAGTACTGGTTCTCGACCTTATTGCCCTTGATGTCGTAGGCCACAAGTTCTAAAACAGCGTGCTTGCCTTCCAGCATCTTGCCGCTCTCACTTGAAAGTTTAGCAACCTCTGTCCTTACTCTCCGCACAGGTCCAACCAGTCCATCTCTAATGCGGTCGCTTTCCACGACCGCGCTGGCCGGAGTTGGCCGAAGCGCATTTGCTTTCGCCGTAAGGTTAGACTGGCCCAGCGTCGTGGCGCCATACGCCGCCAGCGCGATAACACATAAAGCGAAGCTACTGATCCGTCTTAACATTGATTTCACTCCTGACTTGAAGAGGTGGGACTGCTCTCAAAATATGGTATGAGGCGGTGCTGACTGCGGGTAGACGGGCCTAACCGCGAACCCGACCAGAGCGATAATAGCTAGTTGAACAGTGTTTGTCTAGAGCTAACATCGACTAAAGGGGGGTAATTATTCCGATTTCTGCATTTTTTCGGCGGGTAAGTTGGGGGATGCGGCAAGTAAAGTGACAATTTGGTCAATTAACCGATTGCTGTTGCTGCGGCCAGTTTGGTCGTTGCACATAATTGAAAAGGCTAAAACCTTCCCGTCAGCAGTGGTTATGTACCCGGAAAGCGAGTTGTCATAGGTCAAGGAGCCTGTCTTGGCTGACACCCGATCGATGATACCTGTGAGTCGGCCACCCAGCGTCCCGTCTCGTCCTGAAATTGGCAATGACTCCCTGAAAACGGCAGCTGCGGCCGTCATGGAAAGCGAAAGCAGCAGGCGTGCGCTTGACTCAGGAGTCACCAGGTTGAGCCTGGACAAACCAGAACCGTCATGAAGAGCAATGCGATTTGTTGGTAGTCCTGCTCGCGCCAGCCAAACGCGAATGACTGCGAGTCCGGCTTCATCATCGCCCCGCTCTTTCCCTATCGCCTCCGGCAAAGCAGCCATCTCTCCACGCTCTCTTCCGAGCGTACGAAGAATCAATTCAGCGTTAAGATTCACGCTCTCCTTGTTTGTTCTTTTCGCTATCTCACTCAAGGGCAGGCTGCTCACTGACGCCAATTCGATCGCTTGCATTGGATTAAACCTCTGGTTCGGAGGCACACGCGAATTTTGCGCGAGCGTTTCACCAGCCACTGTTATGCCTCGCGTCTTAAGGGCGTCCAAAAACAGTTTCGCCGCCCAAAGCGCCGGATTGTGCACTGAGAGTCGAGCGCCAAAGCCCTTAGAGCCAGGAGCAAATTCTCCCCACACTTCAATGTTGTTGTCGGAAAGTCCTCGATAAACGCCGATGGTTGGACGCACACCCGGCTTCCCAACAGCCATCCGGTTTTGCACGGTCACATAACTCTCGGGATCGCTCACTCTCACCACTGAAGACTCGCCGGCTTTGGTGGCAGGCACGAAGTTGACGTCGACCTCATTCCCATTGACTGATAGCGCGCTTGCTTCCGCGCCGAAGTACCATTGCAGATCCGTCCATTGCCAGCCATCTCCCAGAGGGTCGCCACGGAAGTAACTTTCGTCTCCGATCACATTGCCACTCACATGTTTCACGCCGCGCACACAAAGATCGTCCGCGAGTTTCGCGAGTGATTCTTTATTCTCAGTGCTACGCGCCACGAGATCAGGCGCCCCCCGTCCGTAAAGTATGAGATCGCCTTGAATCCTGCCGCCGGCATCAGGTTGAGCGTTTGCGTAAACGGAAGTTCGCCAGCGATAGTCTGCACCGAGAAGATCGAGAGCAACTCCAGTTGTATAGATTTTCATGTTCGAAGCAGGCGTAAAAAGCTTGTCGGCGTCTCGCTGGTAAAGCGTTGACCCGTCAGACAGGGAAATCACACATATCCCCCAACGCGCGGAAGCCAGTTCACTCTGATCAATTGCGCTGTCAATACGTCTGGCCAAATCACTCGGTTGCGCGGTAGCGGGCTTCTTCTCAGAAACTGCCGGGCTCTTCCGTGGTTCGTTCTTGACTTTATCTTTCGCCGTGCCGGTGCTCACCGGTCTAAGCAACAGCAGAATCGGCACAACCAGAAGAATAATCAATAAGCTCTTTGCGAGCATGGTGCGCGTTGTTATGTAAGTGCTTTTCATTTCTTTAAGGTCTGAGCGGCGCTTTATGGGAGGGAACCATAGAGTTCTACAAAACTATGACGCGCTCAACTCGCGAAGAGAGTCGTTGTTCGTCCGGAAGCCAGAATCGATCTGGTTGCAGCGTAAACTTCATCGACGCTAATGTCGCTGATCACGCTGTTGTAGATCACACGATGGCGATCGCCCTGAGGCAAGTAACTTTCCGGGGCCCGCCTGTCAAGCAGGAGTACTACCGGTGTGCCAACTGCCGCTGCAATATGCATTGGACCCGTATCGTTTGAAACGAAAGCAGCCAGCCGCGCCTGGGCCGCCGCGAGCTGTGGAATAGTGAGTCGATCGAGAATTACAATTGATGGCGGAAACTGCAGGCGAACGTCTTTAATGAACGTGCGTTCTTCGGGGCCCAGAAAAACCAAAACCTTCACCTGGTCGTTTCTGATCAGGAAATCAGCGAGGCTGGCAAATTGTTCAAGTGGCCAACAGCGACTGGGATGCCCTGCACCGGGAAACAATCCAACCAGCGGCGCACCGGCGTCAGCTTTCGCTTTTACCAGGATCCGTTCGAGCGCTGCGGCATCGGATGGTCGAGTTTTAAGATTGGGGAGCCGGTCGGCATTCTCAACCCCGAGAGGGATCAAGACATCGAGATATCGATCGATTAGATGCCGCTTACGATGATCGGTTTCGATCGGCGGACGAGGGTGAAAATTCGCCAGATAATCCAACGAGCGCCCTGGCCGGCGCGAATAGAGTCTCTTTGGAGCTCCGGATAGAAAACCCAGCAAGTTGGTTTCGGAGAGGCTGTGAAGGTCAATGACGAAATCAAACTTCTTCTCTCTGACATCTTTGACAAGCTTGAAAAGGCGAAATACAGAAAGAGGTTTGAAGCCATCGCGCAACGCCACGCGATCAACGACCAGCGTCTCGTCTGCGAAACCGGATAAACCAACAACCTCCACTCCTGGCTTTCCCAACGCCACTGTGATCCGGGCTCTGGGGAATCGCTTTCGAATGGCGCCCAGTGCTGGCAAACTGAGCACTACGTCGCCCAGTTGGCCAAAATCAATTACCAGGATATTGCGAGGATCAAACACTATCAAATCTTCCAATAACTTTTTCTGTACCATCACGCGCTAGTCGGGCAAGCTCGGTCAATCCAGCTCACGCAAGTCGCGCCCAGTCATCTCGTCTGGTTTTTCGTTGCCAAGCAAACCAAGCAGAGTGGGAGCCACATCTTCTAAGGCGCCGCCTTCCCGTAATTTCAATCCCCGAGACGCTTCGTCGATCAAGTGGAACGGAACTGGGTTGGTAGTGTGCGCGGTGTGCGGGCCACCAGATTTGGGGTCAATCATCTGTTCCGCGTTACCGTGGTCCGCGGTGATTAGCGTAATACCGCGAGCTTGTCGAATGCGTTTGGTGATCCAACCCAGGCAGGTGTCAACATACTGGCACGCTTCGATCGTCTTATCGAGCTTGCCAGTGTGGCCAACCATGTCAGGATTGGCGAAGTTGATAATGAACACATCTGTTTCTCTTTCCTCGATCCCACGTAAAACCTTGTCGGTGACCTTGAAAGCCGACATCTCCGGCTGAAGGTCGTAAGTAGAAATCCTTGGTGACGGGACGAGCAGGCGCCGTTCGCAGGCATGCTCCTTCTCGACCCCGCCATTGAAAAAATAAGTGACGTGGGCATACTTCTCCGTCTCAGCCATACGATAATTCTGTACGCAAACTTTTTCCCAAACTTCAGCCAAAACGTTTTTATGATCGCGGGGAGGAAAAGCAACGGATAGCGGAAAGGATCGGTCGTAGACAGTGAAGCAGACAAAGTCGATCTGCGGGCGGCCGGACACGTCAAACTCCTCGAAGCCCGGAATCGCGAGTGCCCTTGTAAGTTGTCGCGCTCGATCAGGCCGGAAGTTGAAAAAGATAACGGCATCGCCATCCTGAATTGTCGCCACTGGCTCGCCATTGGCGTTAACGATTACAGTTGGCTCGATAAACTCGTCAGTAATACCTCGCTCGTAGGAACTCAGGATGGGCGCCACCGGATCGGTAGCTCGTTCACCTTTGCCTTTCACCAAAAGCTCGTAGGCACGCTCGGTTCTTTCCCAGCGCTTGTCTCGATCCATTGCGTAGTAGCGCCCGATTAGGGAAGCGATTTGGCCGCAACCGATTTCCTCGACCTTTTTCCGTAGTGCCGCAACATAATGCGGGGCGGACGAAGGAGGCGTATCGCGGCCATCAAGAAAGCAGTGTACAAAGACGTGCTCAAGGCCGCGCTGTTTCGCTAGTCGAATAAGCGCGTAGAGGTGCTCTTGCGAGGAATGCACCTGACCATCAGAAACAAGCCCCATTAGGTGAAGAGCTTTTCCTCGTTTCTTAACGCCGTCCATTACCGACAGTAAGACTTCATTACGGAAAAAGTCGCCAGTCGCGATGTCGTGATCAACTCGCGAGACGTCCATCCGAATCACGCGTCCGGCTCCGATGTTCAAATGTCCTACTTCCGAATTGCCCATCACTCCCCCGGGCAAACCCACGCGCGTTCCCGAAGCTTCCAGGAATGTCTGCGGATAGTTTTCACAGAGTTCGTCGTAGTATGGCGTAGCGGCCAGAGCGATAGCATTCCCCTCAAGGCGCGGAGAATGTCCCCAACCGTCAATGATTATTAATGCCAGTGGACCGTGTTGTTGATTCAAAGGTTAACCCCTAAGACCGTCCTAACTTGAAACATCTTCTTTCCAATAATCGGGACTCTCCTGCATATTCGGGTCGGGGCGCTCCATCCAGCGCTCGGGCCGATACAGCGGGATGAAGCCGTAGCGCGCATATAAACTGTGTGCGTCTTTGGTTGCCAAAACCCAGCGGCGAAAGCCCTGCAATTCCGAATGCAAGATGATCACTTCCATCAGCCATTTTGAGAGGCCCTTGCCGCGGTGTTCCGGAAGCACAAAAACGTCGGCAAGCCATGCGAAGGTCGCATAGTCCGTCACGACGCGCGCGAAGCCAGTTTGCTGATCGTTTTTATAGAGTCCGAAGTTTAGAGAATTGTCGAGGGCGCGCTGCATAGTCTCAATCGGGCGACCCTGTGCCCAGTAAGACTGGTTCGAAATGAAATCGTGGATTATCCGAATATTCAGGCGGTTGTTATCGGTGCTGATTGTGTATTCGCCTCGCTGCCATTCGCTCTCCCGGGCTTCCGTCATTTATTCCTTCCCAGCTCCTTTTAGCTTTTTCCGGTGGCTTCCCTGACCTGATTTGAGGCGTTGCTTGAAACGGTTGGTGTCAACTGATAGAACGCTGAGCGGCCAGGGTAGCGCGCAATGCCGCGCAGGTCTTCCTCGATGCGCAGGAGTTGGTTGTACTTGGCGATCCGATCAGTGCGAGATAGCGAGCCGGTCTTAATCTGGCCGGCATTGGTGGCTACCGCCAGGTCTGCGATGAACGGGTCCTCCGTTTCCCCGGAACGGTGGGAGATGACCGCGGTCCGTCCGTGAGTTCTGGCAAGCTCAATGCAATCCAAAGTCTCCGTTAGAGTGCCAATCTGATTTACTTTGATGAGTATGGAATTTGCGACGCCAAGCTCAATTCCTTTCCGCAGGAATTCGGTGTTGGTCACAAACAGGTCATCGCCCACAAGTTGTATGCGTTGGCCCAGCTCGTCTGTCAAAGTCTTCCATCCGTCCCAATCATTTTCAGCCATACCGTCTTCAAGGGAGATAATTGAAGGATACCTCTCAATCCATCCCTTCCAGAATTCAACCATCTCATCGCTCGAAAGTCTTCGCTGGTCGCTCTTCTTGAATACGTAAGAGCCGTCTTCATAAAACTCGCTCGCTGCCGGGTCCAACGCGAGCAGGCAATCTTTACCAGCGGCATACCCGGCTTGGGCAATCGCCTCGAGTATCGTATCGATCGCTTCCTCATTAGAGCGAAGGTTCGGAGCAAAGCCGCCCTCATCGCCGACGCTGGTGGCGTATCCCTTGGTTTTGAGCACTGCCTTTAAAGTGTGAAAAATCTCGGCGCCAATGCGCAGGCTTTCGCTAAAACTCTCGGCGCCGACAGGCACGATCATGAATTCCTGAAAGTCGACATTATTATCGGCATGCGCGCCGCCGTTGATGATATTCATCATCGGCACCGGCAGCGTGCGTGCATTAGGGCCGCCGAGGTACCTGTAAAGTGGAACTTCCAGATAAGTAGCTGCGGCACGCGCCGTAGCCATAGAGACGGCAAGTAGCGCGTTTGCCCCAAGCTTCTTCTTTGTTGGTGTGGCATCGAGGGCAATGAGCGCACTGTCAATCTCAGCTTGATCGAGTGCATCCATTCCATTGACTTCTGGCGCGATGATCTCATTGACATTCTGCACGGCTTTCAGAACGCCTTTGCCGCCATAACGCTTCTTATCACCGTCCCGCAGCTCCACAGCTTCATGTTCGCCAGTAGACGCGCCTGACGGCACCGCGGCCCGACCAACTTCACCGCCCACCAGAGTTACTTCCGCTTCAATCGTTGGGTTACCACGCGAATCCAGAATCTCGCGCGCGTGAATCTCTTCAATCCAGCTCATCTCGTTTGGCTCCAGCTAGCATATAACTTTGGGCAGAGTGGTTCTAACCCAACCCCGGCAACTTTATCATCGTCACTGTAGGAATCGAAGTATTGGAAGCTGAAAGGTGGAACAGTCATCCAGCGGCACGTGCGCTTTCACTCGCCGGTTCGGCAACGGACGTCTTCGAATCGGCCGGTAATTCGAGACGCACGCTTATCACACGGCGACGCTCGACCCGGTCAACCTCGAATCGCAGTCCGTTGTAGTCAACCTTATCGTCCGGCTTAAGAACGTGACCCGCTTCGGTCATAAGGAAACCGGCAACTGTTGTATAGCCCTCGGACTCGGGCAGAGAAAGCTTTAACCGTCGATTAAGATCGCGCACCGCCAATCCGCCGGAAAGCACATATTTGTTTTCACCCAGGGGCACGATTTGTTCATTAACCTCTTCATCGTGCTCGTCAGAAATGTCGCCCACAATTTCTTCCAGCAAATTTTCAAGCGTGATAATGCCTTCGAGTCCGCCATGCTCATCGACGACGAAACCAAAATGCGCCTTTGCCTTCTGCATCTGCCGTAAAACATCTTCAAGCCGCGCGGTGTCAACTACGTATAGCGGCGGCTGCAATACATCCTCAAGGCGAAACTTTTCGGGGTGCAGCAGATAGGGCATGACGTCTTTACTGTGTATAAAGCCAATCACGTTATCGAGCGATTCGCGGTAGACCGCCAAACGCGAATAACGAAACTTCTCGAATGCCCGGGTGATTTGCTCCAGCGAACTATCACTCGGGATCGCCGCCATCTCGGTGCGAGGCACCATGGCCTCACGCACCAGAGTATCGGAAAACTCAAACACGCGATGAATCAAGCGCCTCTCTTCCGCTCGCAGATAGCCACTGTCGCGGGCAACGTCGATCAACTGGCGCAACTCGGTTTCGGTGTAAACCGCCGCATGATCGAGAGTTGATTTCAGGCCAATGAGACGACCAAGCGCCGCTCCAACCGTGTTGAAGATCCACAGCGGCGCGCCAAAACTCTTTGCGAATAGCTCGAGCGGACGCGAGCAGAACAGCGCAATTCTCTCGGCTCGTTCAAGCGCCGCCATCTTGGGCATTAACTCACCCAAAACTATGTGCAGGAACGTTATTAACGAGAAGGCGATGACAATCGCCATCACGTGCGCTACGTATCCCGCGCGTCCCTCCGAGGCGATGCTTGAAGCAATTGGCTCAAGCAGCGCGGCAACAGTTGGTTCGCCGATCCATCCCAGAGCTAATGAAGCGAGAGTAATGCCAAATTGCACTGCGGAGATGAAAATGGTCGGGTTATCAAGCAGGCGAAGCGCCGCTCGCGCGTTTTTGCTGCCGGCGGCTGCACGGGCTTCAAGCCGTGCCCGGCGAACGGAAACAAGCGCAAATTCTGACGCCACGAAAAACCCGTTCGTGCCAACAAGAAACGCGATCGCAACCAATTTTAGGAGTGCAATCATAGAAGCAGCGTGGCTGGGAAAGCTCTCCGCTGAAAACTGTCGGTGAGATTACTGCCGGATTCATCCATTGGTAAAGGCGGAAGCTGATTCAGGCTAGGAATTATAGCACGTGAGGGGTGGGCCAGGCATACACGCCTGCCCTGTGCTTAAGGGAGCAATTGAAAAATCCACTGGGATTTCGCCGTTCCGGCAAAATGCTGCGGGCCAATTCCGGTTTCCCGCGCGGGCTGCCTGCCTGGGGTGGTAGCGGTCAGTGACCGGCGGCGGCCCCTGCGGCGCGCGCACGCGCTGGCCGGCGATCGTGCTTTACGCAAGCACGAGTGAGAGCCTGTTCTACTCGTGGTTCGATGTTGCATTCCGGCTGGCGGCAAACAGCGGCCAATTCAGAAATCACCAGGTAACGAGCGCGCTCGAGCATTCGTTGTTCACGAAATGAAAGAGGCTTGAGGTGACTGAGGTAGGTCAGGTGCTTGAGCACGTCAGCGGCCTCAAAAATGTCACCGGTGCGCATCTTCTCGGAGAAGTCCTTAAAGCGATCCTTCCAGTCGTTAGCGGGGAACGAGAAATCATCCGCTAACACCTTGAAAAGCATTTCGCATTCACCGGAAGAGATTGGCGACCGGAGACCGACTTCCGTTGCATTTGAAACAGGGACGAGTACGAGGGAATTGTTAGCAGCGAGCCGAAGCGTATAGAAAGGGAGTAAGGTAGCGCCTATTTGCTTCTGTTCAATCTGCTCGATGGTCCCGATACCGTGATTTGGATAAACAACTTTCTGGCCGACTTTGAAGCCCACGCAGCACCTCCATTGAGTTTGAAAATCAGACTGCGCCGCACGCGCGGGTCTGGGGGAAATCCGAGCGACGCAGTAAAGCGCCGGGCCCTAATTGGTAAGTGTTTTGAGTCTAGCAACTGCTGTTACTAAGCGTCAAGCAATTCAACGACTAACTCCTGCAAGTGAAAAGCGGAACAAACTTGTTGGTTTTTCTGCCTTGACTTTCAACTATTAGTGAATTCCGGATGAAAGTGGGGCAACGCACATTGCTGAAATCAGCCCTGGTCCTTGCTACTTCTTGATGGACGTGATTTTAAGTGGCAACTGCCCGCCACAGAGAAACCGCCGCAACGAAGGGCAAAACTCGGGACTATTCGTAGCGAGAGAGGCTACTCATAAAAGCAGTCTTGCGGATCCAGCTTATCGGGGAGGTGTGGATAATACTCAATACAGCTGCTCTTGTCCCGCTAAATGTATTCCGTTGTCGCGCTACAAGTACTTAGTTGTCGCAGCTAAACCATGCTAGGATCGACGCTGCTTAGGATGTAGATCTCTCGCTGGTTTCGAAATCCGAATTAATTCATTATGGCACTCCTGAAGATCACCGATGCAAGCGGCCGACAATGGGAATACAGCTTTCTAACCCAGGGGATTTGTACCATCGGCCGTGCTCCTGACAACACCGTAGTTCTGGATGACCCCCGCGCATCGCGCTATCACGCGCACGTCAAATCAGTCGAGGATGGGACGTTCATGCTGGTCGACGGCGCAATAATAAATGGGGAACTGCGACGCAGCGCAAACAAAGTATTCGTTAACGGCGGAGCGCATTACGAACATCAGTTAAAGAATGACGATCGCATAACTATCGGCGCCAGCACGCTACGGTTTGAACAACGCGCGGAAGAGCGCACGACCGACGTGCGCTATGACGACAAGCCTCTGGGCCACACTCAACTCGTTGTCTCTGCCAAGGACGTGATGCAGACGGTGTTGCATTCGAAGGCGAGCGAAGGTTTGGCAACGTCCGCAACCAGCCCGGCAAGAGACAAGGTGCTCGAAGCGCTGCAACGAAAAGCAAACATACTCTCCGCGCTCTATGAAATGAGTAAAACGTTAGGTTCGGTCTTCGATCTTGAGGCTATATTTGCCAAGGCCACCGACGTTATTTTCCGCTCCACTCCCGCTGATCGAGTTGTCGCGCTCCTGGCTGAAGGCAATGGCACGGAGAACCCCGAGGATGTGAAGTTGAATCCGATCGCCATGCGCGCTCGTGATGAGAGTCTTAACAATCACGCCCGCAAGCTGTCAATCGGTCGCACAATCACGCGAAAAGTGATGAGGGATCGAGTCGCTCTGCTTTCACAGGACGCTGCTTCTGATGAAGAGTTTGCCGGGGTCGATTCGATTGTGTCTCAGGGGGTTCGTTCAACTATCTGCGCTCCACTGGTTGGTGAGTCGAGAGTTCACGGCGCCATCTATGCCGATCGACTCGATCCGTTTGCTGCCTTCAAGCCAGACGACCTTGAACTTATCAGCGCGGTAGCCGCGCAGACAGCAATTGCCGTGGAGAACGCTCGAGCGCACGAACGTCTCGCACGCGAGGAAGTGGCGCGGGCAAACTACAGCCGGTTTTTGCCCGAGTACGTCGTCAAACAGATGCTTGAGAATCCCGATTCGTTTAAGCTCGGCGGAGTTAACCAGACAATCACCATACTCTTTGCCGACATCCGCGGCTTCACGAGTATTTCCGAACATGCGCCTCCGGAAAAAATTGTCGGCCTGCTCAACCGATATTTCTCCGCTATGACAGATATTATTTTTGCTCATGGCGGAACGCTCGATAAGTATCTCGGCGACGGCCTGATGGCTCTCTTCGGCGCGCCCACAACCACGCCCGAAGACGCTTCAAATGCTTTGAACGCCGCAGTGGCAATGCAACGACGGCTTCTCGGCATCAACCAGGAATTACGCGAGGAAGGTCTAGCGGAAGTTGGCGTTGGCATCGGACTGCATACCGGTGAAGTGACCGTCGGGTACATCGGCTCAGAACGCCGCTCTGAATACACGGCCATCGGCGATTCGGTCAACACTGCGTCAAGGCTGGAATCGAATGCGAAAGGCGGTGAGATTCTGGTTAGCGATGCGACCGCCAAAGCCGCTCGCAGTCGCTATAAACTGCACCCCCGCGAGCCGATCACTGTCAAGAATCGCGAGCAACCGGTTATCCTGTGGGAAGTTGATTGGCAACGTGCCAGCGGCGCTTTTTAGTTTCTAATCTTTCCGCAACCAGATCGACTGCACCTTACGACATTTTGCAAACCCTCTGCGCTGTATGGAGTTAATGTTGTAACCAAACCGTAATTCACAAGCCGAAAAGGGCGCGGGGAACACGCAAGGAATTGCAAGGAAGATCAAGACACGCAAGCCTAATAACAAAAACGGTTTGTCTTCGAAACTCGCCATGGGCTTTCCTGAGTTCTTCAAACGGCAACTGACAATTGCGCGCGTCTATGGCATTCCGGTCCGCATAGACTATCGCTGGTTTGCTGTTGTCGCGCTGAGCGTTTGGTTGATTGAGAGCAATCTACAAAGCCACGCTATTCAGGTTGTCAACGTTCGCCTACCACCTCATGCTCAGGCTACGGCATGGATCCTTGGTCTCATTACTACCGCGGGACTGTTTCTCTCCGTCTTTGGCCACGAACTCTCGCACGCCTTGATGGCTAGAGCTGAAGGCATTGAAATCGAAGAGATCGTTCTCCACCCCTTCGGCGGTTTGGCTCGTCTCAAGACCGAGCCTCAGAATCCGCGAGCTGAGTTTCGCATCGCTGTAGCTGGGCCGGCGGCGAGCTTTTTGTTTGCCCTACTTGCTTTTGTGGGCGCAAAGATCGCGGCATTGGGGAACTACGAAGGAACGGTCGTTGTCTTCTTTTTGATCGCTGCTGGCAACTTACTGCTCGCCCTCTTCAATTTGTTTCCCGGTTACCCGCTTGATGGCGGCCGCGTCCTGCGGGCCATGCTTTGGCACAGAAGTGGGAATCTCATTGAAGCAACACGCAAAGCTGGTATCTGTGGAGTTCTGATCGGCGGCATGCTTGTCCTGTTCGGAATCTACATCCTGATCTCGCCAAACTGGAGGCCGGCGCAGCCTTACTTCATGGGCGGGTGGTCGATTTTGGTCGGACTATTCTTAGTTGATACCGCGGCAAGGGTTGTTAATAGCGCGCATGAAGTCGGACTAGCGACAGTGGCTGATGCGATGTCGCCGCCTATGGCGATCGAACCGGGGCTCACTATCACGAGATTAGTGGATGACTTTCTTCCCCTTAACCGGCAAACAACCTTTCCGGTTGCGGTAAAGGGACGCCTCCATGGAATCCTGTCGCTCGAAGATTTGAAATCACTCCCACGCGAGCGCTGGGCGACCACACAGGTGCAAGCCGTCATGCGCCCGGTCGGACCAGGTTTTTTTGTAGAATCTTCCGTTACACTCGATTCCGCGCAAGAACTGATGAAGGAGAATGGTGTAGGCTCGATCGCTGTGGTCAATGCCGAGGGACAGCTGGTAGGTTTTCTGCAAAGCGGAAGAATCAGGCGGCGCCCAAAAGCCAAGACCCCAAGTTCATGATTCCGCCTGCCCGCCTCCCAGTAATAACCATTCCGCAACCTCATCGCCATTGCCACAGTGCCATTTTTTCGCGATAATCCAAGCGGAGCTATCCATTTCGTAACCGAAGGAAATCGTTGATGCTTGCTGTAGTGGGGGCGCTCTTTGCCAACGCAGTAATTGCGGTTTTGAAACTCGGGGCAGCGCTCATCACGGGGTCTTCAGGCATGATGGCCGAGGCGCTCCATTCGGTAGCAGACACCACTAATCAGGTGTTTCTGCTTTTCGGATTGCGGTTCTTCAAACGTCCAGCTTCTAAGAAGCACCCCTTCGGTTATGGGAAAGAACGCTTCTTCTGGTCTTTCATAGCGGCGATCTTTATTTTCGGGGTTGGTTCGACCTATGCCATCTATGAAGGCGTAATGAAACTGAGTCACCCGCACGCTCCGGAGAATTTGAAATGGGCCTACTGGGTCCTCGCCATTTCGTTTCTATTGGAAGGCGCTTCAATCGCTCTGGCGATTTATCAGGAGATGAAAGAGGCGCGTCATGAGGGACTAACGTTCTTTGCATATCTTCGCGAGTCGAAGGATCCAACGGCGAAGACCGTGATCTTTGAAGATTCGGCGGCACTACTCGGTATCGTTATCGCTGCCATCGGACTTTTAATGACCGAGCACCAGAGTGGCCTCGGTAATGGCGCCTACTGGGACGGACTTGCTTCGATATTGATAGGCGTAGTGCTGGCGATTGTGGCTTTTGTTCTAGCACGAACCTCGCGTGGCTTGTTACTTGGCGAGGCGGCCAATCCCAAGAGCCGGCAAGCAATCAGGAAGGCTATCGAAAGCCATCCGAACGTGGTCAAGGTAATAGAGCTATTAACTATGCATCTGGCTCCAAAGCAAATCCTGATCAACGCGCACGTCAACCTGCGCGACGATCTTGTTACCTCCGATATTGAGCGAACGAATGAGGAGATCGAGTGCTTGATTAAGGAAGCCGAGCCCAAGGTGGAAATGATTTTTCTGGAAACGGCGCGCGCCAGCCACAGCTCAAGGGTCGAGTGCGTTCCGGAACACGTTGGCTGAAGGATTTAGAGGATTTTTCGATTACGGTTTGGTGAAACTAAATTGCTGCTTCTGAATCGCAAATCGCAAATCCAGGATTTCAAACTAAGAGATGTTGGTAATACTGCCATACACGGAGTACCTGGGAAGGCTTAGTGAACCGCGCAATATAGCGGACATCATTCTTGTCTTCTTGCTTGTGTATGCAGTTTTGAAGCTTGTTCGTGGAACTCGCGCCGCCCCCATGGCCGCCGCACTTGGAGCTTTCGCCCTCCTTTACTGGCTCGCAGTCAAACAAGATCTCGAAACACTTGCGTTCATCCTGCGCGGTGGACTTCTCTACATCGGCGTGGCCATCATCGTCCTCTTCCAAAATGAGATTAGGCAAGCGCTAATCACCTTCGGCAACCGATTTCGCATGCCATTTACGCGCCGGCATGTGGGGCAATTCGGCGAAGGCGTGTATGACGAAGTAGTTCTCGCTGCTACTACACTGGCTTCGACCAAGACCGGAGCGCTGATTGTGATTGAACGCAACATCGGACTTAAAAACATCATCGATGGGGGCGTCAAACTGGATGCGGAACTGAGCTACGATTTGCTGGTCAGCATTTTTAATCCGGAATCACCCCTCCATGACGGAGCCGTTGTAGTTCGCCGGCATCGCGTTGCCGCCGCTTCCTGTTTTCTGCCGTTAACTTTGAATCCGCGCCTTTCGCGAGATTTGGGAACGCGGCATCGTGCTGCCCTAGGCGTCACCGAAGACACTGATGCGGTTGCAGTTGTGGTTTCTGAAGAGTCTGGCCTGATTTCTATCGTGCAGCGTGGGGAAATTAAGCGTGGGTTAGACGCGCCCAGACTCCGAGCCGCAATCTCTGAAGCACTTGAGGTTTCGGTAAAGCGCGGAAAAGCGAAACAATTGGAAAAGCACGACGAACCGGATGGCGAGACTGAAGAGATAGCCTCAATCTGAGGCTTTGAGATCTGGAATCTGAGGGATCAAATTCTCAATCTGAGATCCGAAACTTTAGGCTGAGTTATGCCCTTCCAGGATATAGAGGAGACAGAAGCAACCCCAATCCCGCGGAGACCAACTCCGCTGGAACGCTGGGTGCGCAAGTTGTTCCTGGAAGACTGGAGTCTGAAGTTGCTCGCCCTTGCAATAACAGTCGTCCTTTGGCTGGCGGTCACCGGCCAGAACAAGCCAGTGACATTGCGCGTCTCTGGTGTGCAACTCAATTTCCTCAGACCGGAAGGAATGGAAATAAGCAACGAACCTCCCGGCCGGGTCGAAGTGATTCTCAATGGCAGTCCAGACAAGCTCGATCGCATTGGGCCACGCGACCTGGTGGCCACCGTCGATCTGAGTGATCAAAAAGCTGGCGAAAGGATCGTTAGACTCTCGCTCGATCGCGTAAAGATGGATTTACGGGAAGACGTAAAGATTCAGGGTTTTCATCCATCCACGATTCCCATTCGACTTGAGCCAATCATAGAGGCTCCAATCGACGTGGAGGTTAAGTTTGAGGGCAAGTTGCCCGAAGGCTACGAGGTCGTCGGTGTCAGCGTGAGCCCTGCGAAAGTTAGGTTGCGCGGGCCAGCTGATAGGATAAACGCTCTTCACAAGGCTATGACCGAGACCGTTTGGTTAGACGGCAAGAAAGAATCCTTCAATCTCTCCAATGTCGAGATCAATATTCCTGATCCGAAGATCGATATACTCGATCCGGCGGTAGACATTCGGGTCGAAGTTGGCGAGAAGAAGCGTGGCGACGTCCATCTCAGATTTGCCACCACCGATGGATCGCCTTACCTGGCGAGCATTGGCGCTCGCGCACACCGTCAGTAGTTCTATCCACATCTACCTTTTTCCATTTTGATGAAGAAACTTTTTGGCACGGATGGCATGCGCGGCGAGGCCGGAAGATTTCCACTGGATGCCGCAACCATCCAGACTATCGGCGCCTCACTTGCCTCCCGCCTCAAAGAGAAACTAAGACGTGTGCCGCTGATTGTGATCGGCAGAGACACACGCGAGTCAGGCGAATGGATCCAGCAGGCATTGATCACAGGTGCGTCGGAGGCAGGTGCGGAGTTGAAAACAGCCGGCGTTATTACGACGCCTGGAGTTGCTTTCCTGGCTCGCACACTACCAGCTGATGCGGGTGTAGTGATCAGCGCTTCTCACAACGCCTATCTGGATAATGGTATCAAGATCTTTGCTCCTTCCGGGCGCAAGCTTGATGATGCCACTGAACGCCTGATCGAGAGCGATGTTTTTTCTCGAAGCGAGTCGCCCGCCGCTAGCGCCGACTATCAGACTTTGACAACTCTCCAAATGAGGACGGGTGAGGGCAACGACTTGCGAACTCGTTATCTGGAATTCCTTGCGAGCGAAATTGGATGCGGCCTATCTCTCGAGGGACTCCAACTCGTGCTCGATTGTGCGAATGGGGCCTCTTCCGCAATCGCTCCTGAGTTATTTCGTCGGCTGGGGGCAAGAGTCACCGCTATCAACAACGCCCCGGACGGCCGTAACATAAATCTTGGCTCCGGTTCTCTCCACACCGAAGGGCTTCAGGATGAAGTAATCAAGCAGAATGCGGATCTCGGCGTGGCGTTCGATGGCGATGCAGATCGCGCTTTGTTCGTAGATGCCAAAGGTCGACTCATAAACGGCGACGCAAGCTTGTGGGTTCTTGCTAACTCTCTGAAGGCACGCCACCGGTTGAACCACGATACGGTGGTGACTACAGTGATGAGCAATATCGGACTCGAGCTCGCGTTCCGGTCGCAGGGAATACGTTTGATTCGAACAGACGTCGGCGATAAATATGTATTGGAAGAACTGCTGCGGCTCGGTGCCAGCCTCGGCGGAGAACAATCAGGTCACATCATATTTCCAAGTTTAAGTCTCGCGGGCGACGGGTTGATCACGACGCTATGCATGCTCAGGACAATGACCGAAGCAGGAAAGCCGCTTCATGAACTCACCGACGGCTTTCAAACATTTCCCCAAATACTCGTGAATGTCGAGGTTAAGGTTAAGCAGCCTTTCTCCGAGATCCCGTCAATCCAAAACACTGCGCGCAAGGTAGAAGCTGCGCTCGGTTCTCGCGGGCGGCTCCTCCTGCGTTATTCCGGAACTGAGTCGTTGGCGCGAGTAATGATTGAGGGCAAGAGCCAGGATGAAATCGAAAAACATGCAAAGGAGTTAGCAAACGTAATCCAGAAAGAGCTTGGAGTTACTGGCTCAAAGTGAAAGTTTTACGTCCGACTTTGAAATAATTACGTTGTCTTTGTCGACTAGTAGGAGGCACTTTTAGCTGTCGCAACTGAGGTCGTGGGGAGAACAACAGGAAATTCATATCTTCGTATTCCCCAACAAAAAGTGCCTTGCACGGCACGCGCGTTGCGATGTATATTGTGGGGCAAGAAGAGACGGCTGGTGAATCCTCCGTCTCAGTGGTTGCTGGGGTGAGGACAGTGACCACAAATATGGATGGGCGCGACGTACTCCCACGTTTGTCGCGCCCATTCGCTTTTTCCGCAACACTTTTCAACTCCAATTTCACCCACACTACTGCATTCGCTAACATCCGCAACCGGTTCTTGCAGCCTTGCGGAATGCACGGTTTTGCAAACTCGAATACACTCTCAAGCGAGGTTCTGCCAGCCCAACTGTCTGATCCGGGGAAAGGAGTTTGGTCATTGCCGCGGCTGCAAGTTCGCACAAAAGCACGACCGCACGAATACGAAATAATAATCGGCCGTGGCGTCCTGTCCGAAGCAGGTCGGGTCACGCGCGGCTGTCTCGGCGGCCAAGCTCAGCGCATCGCTTTAATCTCCAATAAGAAAGCTTTCTCACTCTATGGCCCCACCGTATTGAACAGCCTGCAAGCGAACGGTTTTTCCGTTTCGCCTTGCTTAATAGGCGACGGAGAGCGCCATAAGTCGCTTGGTACCGTAGAAATAGTCCTCGGCTTCTTGAGTGAAGCCGGGCTCGAGCGAAGCGACGGTGTGGTAGCGCTGGGCGGCGGAGTTGTCGGCGACGTGGCTGGCTTTGCTGCTGCTGTATATCTGCGGGGCCTTCCCTTTATCCAAATTCCTACTACCTTGCTTGCGCAGATCGATTCATCTGTCGGCGGTAAGACGGGTGTGAATCTACCTGCTGGAAAGAATCTTGTTGGAAGCTTTCATCAACCTGCCGCTGTCGTCGTAGACATCCAGACGTTGACCACCTTGCCGGCGCGCGAGCTTGTAGCCGGCTGGTGCGAGTGTGTCAAACAAGGAGCTGTGAGTAGCCGGAAACTCTTCAAACAAACGACCGACTTTCTAAAGGAATTCAACTCTCGGGCCGTCTTGATTTCTACGCAACTTGAGCGACTTATCGCTTCCCATTGTGCTTTTAAGGCGTCAATCGTCGCCGCGGATGAACGTGAAGACGTTGCTCGCCACGATCATCGTTCGCGGCGAATTCTAAACTTTGGCCACACCATCGCTCATGCTCTGGAAGCCGTCACAAACTACCGTCGGTTCCGCCATGGCGAAGCTGTGGGTCATGGAATATTGGTAGCAGGCCAGTTGTCGAAAAATCTAGGCCTGCTTGAAGTATCGGAGTTAGAATTGTTAAGGCAGGCAGTAACCCTCTGCGGGTCGTCGCCTTCCGCCGCTGATTTGGACAAGGGCGCGGTAATTGCAGCAATAGCACTCGACAAGAAACGAGCAGCAGGCCACGTGCAGTGGGTACTACTTGAACGCATCGGGCGCCCACGCATCGTAGACGGGAAAGAAATTAGTCCCCGGCTGTTGCGACAATCAGTCCGCGAGGCGTTGCGATGATCTCAGCGGGAATATTACCCGACGTTGAGGATTAATGATGAATGCAATGACGAGAAGATCTGAGCGCGGGGGTGCGCGTCTAAAGTTCATTGTTGTTATGGCGATTATTGGCATCGTGGCCTACGCCTGCTATCAATTCATACCTGTTGCTTATCAAGCTTATCAGATCAAGGATCTAATGCAGCACGACGTCGATACCGCTGTTGCATTGGGAAAGCCGGTTTCCTGGATCAAAGAACAGCTGGTCATGAGTTCGCCGGACTACGGCATACCTGCCGACGCCATCATCACGCCAACGCAGCAGGACAATCGAATGGAAGTAAGGATGCAGTACACACAACCGATAGAATTTCCAGGCTTCATTTATAACTACGAATTTGATCACACCGTGAAGAGCGCGACATTTCTATCGGGAAAATAAGAAACGTTACTGGATAGCAGAAACGAGGGCGCAGCTGATTTGATTCTCTGCGTCCTTCATGTTGTTTCAGGGAATCTATCGCTGTGTATTGTCGAGGAAAGCTTTGAGTTTTCTTGAACGCGATGGGTGACGCAATTTGCGAAGCGCTTTCGCTTCAATTTGACGGATGCGTTCGCGAGTGACTGCAAAATGTTGGCCAACTTCCTCAAGCGTGTGTTCCGATCCTGTCGTACCCAGGCCGAAGCGCATCTTGATTACTTTCTCCTCACGCGGCGTTAACGTCGCCAAAACCTCATCAGTGATCTCACGCAGATTGGAAGCAACTACTGCGTCGGCAGGATTCAATATCGACTTGTCTTCAATAAAGTCGCCCAGATGCGAATCCTCCTCTTCACCGATGGGCGTCTCAAGGGAGATAGGTTCCTGAGCTATTTTCAAAACCTTGCGCACCTTGGATACCGGAATATCCATCTTCCTGGCAATTTCTTCGCTGGTAGGTTCGCGGCCCAGCTCCTGCACCAGCGAGCGCGACGTTCGAATCAGCTTGTTGATGGTTTCGATCATATGTACCGGGATGCGGATAGTGCGTGCCTGATCCGCAATCGCACGTGTGATCGCCTGGCGGATCCACCAGGTGGCGTAGGTTGAAAACTTATAACCGCGCCGCCATTCAAACTTATCCACCGCCTTCATTAGACCGATGTTGCCTTCCTGAATCAGGTCCAGAAACTGCAAGCCCCGGTTGGTATACTTCTTGGCGATTGAAACAACCAAACGCAGGTTTGCTTCGACCAGCTCGCGCTTAGCCTGACCCGTCTGCTGTTCACCAATTATGATTGCATGTAGTGATCGTTTTATCTCAACCGGACTGATGTTGTGGTCAACCTCAATCTGTAGCAGTCCTTTCCTGGCAGCCAAAACGCGGCGTTTGAATTCTTTTTGATCGTCGGCTTTGACGCGTTTCCGGTTAAGCTTTTCAGTAAGACTGTCTATTTCGCGTTCGGCATCGCGCACCTCTTTTTGGACGCTGCGTATCGAATTAATCAGGCGTTGCCGAGCGCGCTCAGTAATATTCAGGCGTCCAATCTCTTGCGCTATCTCCAGGCGCAGCCGCGCCACCTTCCTGCGCATTCGTAGCAGCTTTTTGCTCTTCTTGCCGCGAGTGGCCTTCTGCTCTTCCCGCAGCTTTTCCCATTCTTTCAGCCCTTGCTTGAAGAGCTTGCGAATGTTTTGAATGCCTTCAACAGTCCACGCCTTATACTCCTCGGCCTTATCCATATCTTCGTCGCCGGTCAGCTCAGCCTGTTCGGCGAAGACAACGATTTCGCGAATATTGGCGTTGCCGGCTTCCAGCTCATCGCCGATTTTCAAGAGTTCCTTAACCGCAATGGGCGAACGGGAAATCGCTTTTTGCGTCTTGAGCTGACCGCGTTCGATTCTCTTTGCGATAGCCACTTCCCCTTCACGTGTAAGTAAGGGAACAACTCCCATCTCGCGCAGATACAAGCGAACCGGGTCGTTGGTTTTCTCCAACGCTCCAGCAGAGAGATCGAGTTCAACGTCCTCGTCAGTGGCGTCTTCGTCATCGATCGCCACCGCGGCCGCTTGCTCCAGCAAACGCTCGTCGGAATCGGCGACCGGGATATTTGAACCTTCGAGCTTTTGCAGCACGTCTTCAATGTCGTCGGGAGAGACGACATTGTCCGGGAGCTCGCGATTTAGATCGTCGAACGTCAGATACTTTTTGTCGCCGCCCAGCTCCAGCAGGCGCTCCATTACGTCGTCACGATCCTTATCCTCGATACTCAAGTCTATCTGCTCCTATAAACGTCAGCTTCCAAATGCAGGTGGTGAGAAGATCTAACTTCTCGACGGCCAGCCTTACCAGATCCGCACGAAAACGATTCAACTTTCGATGGTTCAAGAATCGGAAGAAAGCGCTAATTACCAATTTGCATTGCTTCTGCTCTTGGCAGCAGGGCGTCCCTGCGCCTGGTTAATTCAATTTGCTCGGTTGCAAGTCTATCGCAGCGCTCCGTTTCTCCATTTCGCTCGGCGGCGGCAATCTCTGATCGTAAGTCGCTGATGCGACGATCTACTTTCATCAGTCGCAAGGCGTTAAGGCACCTTTCGGCGGCCAGTTGCCGAGCTTCAGATTGGTCGCCTTCCTCATTTTCAAGCTCGCTCATTAAAAGACTCGGCAAAAGCTCGGAGATTGCATCGCCTTCGGTCCTTCGGCTAAGAAAATCAAAATCGATCGGTGTGCCTTCACGCTCTCCTTCCAGCAGCGCCCGGAAAATGGGAGCCGTAGGCAGGTCGTCGTAATCGCCAGGTTCGAGTTTCGGAAGAACCATGGGGCGCAATTTCTCATCGGCAAGTAGAAGTTCGAGAAGACGCTCTTCCGCCACTGTTGGTTTCACATGCGCGCGCTTGACTGCTGTCTGTCCTACGCGCGCACCCTGGCCGATTCCTGTCCTGATTGAATGCCACAACTCTCGCCGCAAGGCCGCGTCACTGATGCGCAGCGAGTCCATGGCGATGTCAAAATACTCTCGCTTCTGAATACGGCTGCGGACAGCACGAATATACGGGAGCACTTCATCAATCGCTGCCTCTTTGTCGGCTGGATTGCTAAGTTTGCGATCCCGTACCGCTTGATCGATTACAAATTGTATGTGGGGTTGAGCCTCGCCACGTTGCCGTTGGTATTCCAGAGCACCAGACTTTCTGATGAACTCATCCGGATCCGAGTTATCCGGAAGCACTAGGATTTTCACTTCAAGGTCTTCACCGAGCAGTATCTCAATCGCCTTTTTTGCAGCCTGCACACCCGCATTGTCGCCATCATAATTGACCACGACTTTGCCGGCAAACCGAGCAGCTAGTTTTGCCTGATCAGGCGTCAGCGCCGTTCCCAAACTTGCAACAACATTGCGAATGCCGAACTGATAGGGGACGATTAGATCCAAAAAACCTTCAACCAATATGGCGAATCCCGCGCGCCGGATTTCATCACGAGTCAGATTCAGACCAAAAAGGTTGCGGCCCTTTACATAGGCTGCCGTCTCCGGCGAGTTTATGTACTTCGCGTCCTCATCCCGGAGCGTGCGTCCGCCAAACGCGATCGACTTGCCCTGGATGTCCATCACCGGAAAGATCAGGCGACCTCTGAAGCGATCGTAAGAACCGCCTTCCTCCTTTTTGACGACCAGCCCGCTGCGATCGATCTGATCCTGGCTGGCTCCTTTTTGTCTCAGGTAAATGGACAGCGCGTCCCAACTATCAGGGGCATAACCAAGGCGAAATGTTTGGCGCGTTTCTTCCGTGATCTCGCGGCGGAGCAGATAATCTCGCGCGATGCGCGCTTCCCCGCTAGATTCAAGCTGCTGTTCCCACCATTCCAGCGCCCACTTGTTGAGTTCGATTACCTCTTCGCTCTCTTGCCGCCGTGCTTCAAAGCGACTGTCGTCAATTAACTTCGGCAGTGGAACGCCTGATTTTTCAGCTACAAGCTTAATCGCATCAGGAAAGGAGACGCGCTCCATCTCCATCACAAAGTTGAAAACTGATCCGCCCTTGTGACAACCAAAACAATAGAAGATCTCCTTAGCTGGACTGACAGAAAACGACGGCGTCTTCTCCTTGTGAAAGGGACAACACGCCATCCAGTTTGCGCCCTTCTTCTTGAGCTGAACGTAGTCCTGGACCACGCGCACAATGTCTGCCTGGTGCTTGAGGTCGTCGATGAATGTTTGTGGATAGCGCATGAAGAATTAGTGGAAAGTAACGAAACAGATAGAGGTCAAGTCATCGCAGTCCCGGGCGAATCACCGAACGACAGTCTCAAAAGCGTTGGACGCCATCTCACCACGCCAAAGATTTGCCGCATATTTTCGCGGCGAATCATCGTGAAAGTACACCGTAGCGGAAACCACATACTTCCCTACCTTGCTTCCAAACTTTGTTGCTCCATTTTCATCTACCAACAGCAGATCACTAAGTGAAAATGTGGCTGTCTGCGATTCTCCCGGAAGCAGAGTCTTCAATCTCCGTGCATAGAGATCACTATCGTCCAATGTTGGTCGCGGATCTCGCAGTGTGTTGCTAACGGAAAACCGCCAGAAAGCCTTCATGTATCCGTCATCAGGAGTAGGCACAGGACACAGTCGGGGTCTACTTCCCACGTTTCGCATGGTTGCTTCGACAAGGATAGGCTCTCCCAACTTGTATACGGTTTTTAACGGGCGCAACCCGACTTGCAGTCCGTCGACCGGTTCAAACCAGGTGTCGACGTGGAACGGCTCGCTCGGCGCCGAGACTTCGTCACCGCAAATAACCCTGATCTGATAGTTGTCTTTGACGTTAACATCCCTTTCCGGGACAAAGTCGAACGGGAAGGTACCACCGCCGAAACCATTGTATGTCACGCCTCTAATCTTGCTAACCGCCAGCATTGAAATGGGACTCAGCTTAAATTCCTTTACCATTTCACCATTGCGCAACACCTGGGACTTGCTCCCGATGCCTCCAAATGAACACCTTGAAAACTGCACTCCTTCTGGTCTCTCAGCGCGTTTCACGACGCTAAAACCAATATACTCGTCTTTGTAAAAAGTCTTCTTCTTCGCGTTTAGCTTCACGAAGAATGTTGGCTGCCCGGATTGGTGAGTTGATTTAACACCGGCGAGCGAATCTATAACGAATCCTGGCAACAGTAGAGATGCGCAAAAGACAAGAAGCCCGGGGTGAAGTCTCAGTAAGACATGTTTCATCTGTGTATTTCCCATCTGTAAAACGCTAACTCCTCAACTCAACCACTGTGGCTCCGGCGCCACCCTGATCCTGCGGCGCGGTCGCGAAGCGCGCCACGTGCGGGTGATCTTTCAATAGTTCTGCTATTGCTCGCCGCAGGGCGCCGGTGCCATGACCGTGAACAATTCGCACCTGGCTCAGACTCCCGAGCGACGCTTCGTCCAGGAATTTGTCAACGGCATCAACCGCCTCGTCAGTTGTTTGCCCGATCACGTTGAGCTCGCTACGACCGTTTTCCTGCGTTGTCTTTAAATGAACTTCGGTGCCATGTGACTCTCGTAGACTGGCGAACTTCTCCGTTTTCGATTTCGTGGGTGAGGACAACTCAACCCGTTCGAGATTCTCCAGCTTCTCCCTGAAACGCAGGGATTTCACATGCACTTCCGCCTCGTCTCCTTTAAGGCTGTCAACAATCCCCACCGAACCAAACGAGCGGAGTTTCACGGTATCGCCCACCACAATCTCGCGAAATTCAGCCGACGTATATTCTTCGGCGTCGGGCCTGGCTTCCTCAAACTCCTTTTCTTTCTTAACTACCTGACCATCACGCATAACACGAACGCCGCGCCCGCTCGTGCTCGCAGGCACTGTGGATGTTGATTCTCTCTTGCCGCCCACGCTCGTCGCGCGCTGTGCTTCGCGTTTAAGTTCCGCCACCCGACGCTGAGCCTCGCGCTCAACTTTCAAGCGTTCGGAACGGTCCTGAATGGTGGCAACTAGCTCGCGCGATCGCTTTTCAAACTCGCGGATGATTTTATCCAGGGATTTTTGAAACAGCGCCTGTCGCTCGCGCTCCTGCCGTTCAGCTTTTTTATCGATTGAAGCAAACTTCTCGGCTACCGCCGCTCGCTCTTCTTCGAGCGCTAAGCGCAAGCTTTCGGCCTCTTCGGCCTCACGCTTGATTCGCCGCAGATACTCCGAAGCCTGTCGCGAGGAATCCTTGACGGACTCCAAAGCAACCTCAACCACTTTGTCAGGGATACCAAAGCGCCGGGCGATCTCCAAACCTGAAGACGAGCCCGCAACACCGACAATTAGCCGGTAGGTTGGCTGCAACGTCTTTTCATCAAACTCAACGCTTGCGTTGAGCACGCCCGCTTCGTTCGCGGCATACATCTTCAAGCCGCTGTAATGCGTGGTCGCCATCACCTGCGCATGGCAAGCTTTGCGGAAGTGGTCGACCACGGCCACGCCCAATGCCGAGCCCTCCTCGGGGTCGGTGCCAGTCCCCACCTCATCGAGTAGAACCAACGCGGGAGCATTGCACAGCTCAATCATGCGCGAGATGTTCGCGACGTGCGAGGTAAAGGTTGACAGGTTTGCGGCAAGCGATTGATGGTCGCCAATGTCGGCGAGCACCGAAGCATAAAAGGGAATCCTTGCTTCGCGAGCGGGAACGGGCACACCCGAAAGAGCCATCAGCGCCAGCAGTCCGGCAGTCTTTAGAACAACCGTTTTGCCGCCGGCATTGGCGCCGGAGATGACCATAATATTGTTTTGTTCGTCGAGCGAAAATGAGACCGGCACAACCGCGCCGCCTGAGGTGCGCAGGTTTTCTTCGAGCAGTGGATGGCGAGCTTCTTTTAGTTCGAGGATGCCCGTTGCACGCGAAGAAGCGTGCGAGGCGCCCGCCGAATCAATTTCGGGGATCACGCAATTGAACTTCTGGTGAAACGCTGCCTTCGCATTGATGAAATCGAGCTCAGCAACCGCGTCAGCGGCCAATTCAATAGCCGGTAGCTGCGCGCGCAGTTCTTCAGTTAAACCGAATAAGATTTTGAAGATTTCGCGGGCTTCTGCTTCATGAAGGGCTTGCAACTCGTTATTCGCGTCAATCGTTTCCAGCGGCTCCACAAAAGCCGTGGCGCCAGACGAAGAATAACCATGGGCCACGCCGTTGACGCGTCCACGGTGGTCAGCTTTGACGGGAATTACGAATCGATCGTTGCGAATAGTGACCAGCTCGTCCTGGATTGCTTCGCCCGCCTTACGCATCAGGTTTTCCAAGGTGCGGGTTATGCGCGCCCGCAGTACCGTAATCTCGTGTCGAATGCGCGCCAGTTCGGGACTGGCGCGATCATCTATTTCCCCTGTTGGCAAAATCTTGTTGGCGATGCGAGCGCTGAGGCGGCTCAACTCAACCGGAAGACTTCCGACCAAACTCCACAGCACCGGCGAAGCGTCGCGCTCAGCAAGAATCGACGCGCGCGCAGACATCGCCTGATCGCATAACGACTTGATTTCAAGAATCGCGGTCGGCTCTAACGTCGCACCCTCCACTTGCAACAGCGCCAACTTCTCGCCCGGATCCCCAAGCTCGCTGAAAGTCCAGGCGCCGCCTCGCTTCCTGAGAGCGACACACTCCGCTACCGCCGCAAGCTGTTTCTCCAGTCCGGCAACACTCGCCAAGGGTCGCAGGGCGTCTACGCGTGCCTGCCCCATGGGAGTTTGCGCGCCGCGCCGAATCAAGGCCCGCAGTTCGGGGTATTCAAGGATTGTAAAAGCCTGTTCGTGCATTTATTAAAGATACAAGCGTCGAGTGAAGACGAAGATCCAAAGGAACAGAAGGTACTGCACCCTCAAAACTATCTCATTGTCATTCAATTTCGATTCTAGCACTCAGCCATATTTTTCACATTGTGAACGAAGGACGATCCCAAAAAACTCGAAACAATGCGAATAAGAGTGTTCGCGTGGGTTGGTGTTTCGCTCTAATTGTGACAGACCGACGATTGTTTCGTGCTGACATTTCTGGTTGATGCTTAGTCAGAAACGACGCCGGCGGCGCTCGTGGCCCTGAATCGCGGTTGGGAACAATTCCTTCGGATTGAGAATGTATATTTCTGCGCCTTCGCGTTGCAAAACTCCGAGAACAAATGTCTCACCGGTCTCTTGTCTGGTATCGAAATCACCGTCCGCAAGCTCGATTGTTTCACCCAATCCGTCTACCGCGAGGGCCAGTTGCTCGTCGCCGCGCAGCGCGATGAGGTGTTGAGCCGCCGCAGCAGTTGGGGCCGCTTCACGGCCTGACAAGGCGGCGAGGTCCAGGACCGTCAACATGCGGCCCTGGATGCTGGCAACCCCGAGCACTGATTTGGGGGCGTGAGGCAATGGAGTCGGTTCCCGCCATGCCGCGATAGCCGCAATCTCATCGGCGAAGATACCAAACTGCAACGAACCCGCTCGCAGGAGTTGCACTGTGCGGAAGGCTCCCTCAGAGTTTGCTCCATCAACAGAGTCTCGCTGGTTTTGGATCCTGTGGTTGTTCATGGGCTGATCGGATTACGAAAATCGCTGCGCCATTCTAACGTAGTCAACTCAACGCCACCTATGAAGCCTCATCACTTGTGGCGACTTTCAGCCTGCGCGGATAGAATGGTTTTGGATTTTAAGTTGCGACGATAGTTGGAATTACTCCGCGCCCTGCGCCTCCAGTCGCCTGCTGAGGCGCGGGAAAAGATACTGAAAGGCTTCTCTCTATGGATGAATTCGACCGTTACCGGGCGAACATGAATGAAAAGTTGCTCGACAGCAATCATCTCGGGATTAAACGATTCTTCGCGCTCGATGCGCAGGCTTACGAAGACGGCGCGCTCAACAAACGCACCAAGGAGCTTCTCGGTTTGGTCGCTTCAATAGTGCTGCGCTGCGACGACTGCATAACCTATCACATCAAACAGAGCGTAGCCGCGGGCGTTACCAGGCCCGAGTTCCTCGATGCATTTAATATCGCGCTGGTGGTCGGAGGCTCGATAACAATTCCACATCTCCGTCGCGCCATAGATCGTCTCGATCAGACCGTGGGAGTCGAACGGTTCGATGAAGCAACGCCGCACCAGCACGACTAAAACTCGTTTTGACAGTATCCCTGCGGACTGGGGTCCCCAGCCAAGAGGCGCCGGGCGGCGCAGCGGCGCTAGCGTGGCAAACGAGCGGCCGGACGGCGGGTGGGGTAGCAGACGGCGTGGGTTTAGTGGAACAATCTGGAGTTTGAGGTCAAATCGTATATCCACTGGCTTGAAGAGTAATACATACGTCTGTCGCCTGCTTTGTATAGTCGGTCTGGCACTTTCTTTTTCATCTCAGCAGGAAGTAAGGGCGGACCTAAGTGTTCGCTCACTGTTAACCGGTAAAGCAGGGCAGACGCACAGGTCTGCCCCTACCAGGGCCCCCTTACGCCATGCAAACTTAATGAAGGGTTCCATCATGTCTGCTCAGGAAAAAACTCGCGTGCGCGCGCCGGAGTTGACCGGCGGTCGCGGCTGGCTTAATACCGACAAGCCGCTCACGCTCGCCGCGCTCAAGGGCAAAGTCGTACTCCTCGATTTCTGGACGTATGGTTGCATCAACTGCATCCATATTATTTCCGACCTCAAACGCCTGGAACAAAAATATCCAAACCAGCTGGTAGTCATCGGAGTTCACTCCGCGAAGTTTGAAAATGAAAAGGATACCGAAAACATCCGGCGTATCATTCTGCGTTATGAATTGGAGCATCCGGTTTACAACGACGCGGACTACAAGGTTTGGCAAAGCTACGGCGTCCACGCCTGGCCCACTCAGGTTCTGATCGATCCGGCCGGGTATGTCATCGGCGCAGTCTCAGGCGAAGGAAACTATGATCTGATTGATCAGGTAGTCGCCAAAGTCGTCGACGAGTTTCGCAAACGTGGCGAATTGAACGAAGAGCCTCTCAAGCTCACCCTCGAGCGTGCGAAAGTGGGCGATCTGCCTTTGGCATTCCCCGGAAAGATTCTCGCGGACGCGAAAGGCGACCGCCTCTTTATCGCTGATTCAAACCATAACCGGCTGGTCGTTACCAGATTAGACGGCACGCTGGTTGACACCATAGGGACGGGCACCGCCGGAGCGGTAGACGGAGGTTTTAATAAGGCGAGTTTCTATCGGCCTCAGGGAATGGCGCTCGAACGGGGTCTGCAAGGGGAGAATTCGCTTGGGGTGCAAGGCGGCGACAATCTCTACGTGGCGGATACTGAGAATCATTTGATTAGGCGGGTGGACCTCAAGGCTAAGACAGTCCAGACCGTGGCGGGCACCGGGAAACAGGCGCACGACTATTTTCGGCAGGGGCCGGCGCGCACGATTGAGTTGAGCTCACCCTGGGATTTGCAACTCGTGGGACGGCAGCTTTACATCACCATGGCCGGGACGCACCAAATTTGGAAACTTGATCTGGACAAACAGGAAGTCTCTACTTTCGCTGGGTCCGGTCGAGAAGCTCGTCAAGATGGGCCGCTGCTCGAAGCCGGGTTTGCACAGCCCTCCGGTATTGCGTCCGATGGCAAGAGACTGTTTATCGCCGACAGCGAGTCGAATATTATCAGGGCGATCGATATCGCCAGTGGCCAAGTCGAAACTCTGGTTGGCGGCGACCTTTTCGACTTCGGCGACGTAGATGGAGAAGGCAACGTAGTGCGACTGCAACATCCTCTTGGGGTAGTTGCTCTTGGGGACAAAGTACTGATCGCCGATACCTACAATCACAAGATCAAAGAACTCGATCCGAACAAGCGCTCCGTGAAAACGCTCCTCGGCGCCGGCAAACCCGGACAAGTGGATGGCGGCCAGGCAAAGTTCTACGAACCCGGCGGACTGAGCATCGCAAACGGCAAGCTCTACATTGCCGATACCAACAATCATGCCGTTCGCGCAGTGGACTTGAAAACAAAACAAACATCGACTCTCAACATCAAGGGACTTCAGCCACCAGCGGCGAGCGCGCTCGCCCCGTTAGCAGAAAATGAGAGCGGGCCAAATGCTGAAGAGTTCAGACTTGCTCTGCAAACCTTGCGCTCGGGCAGCGACGCCGCGCTAGTGGTTCAGGTCGAGTTGCCTCCAGGCTACCATCTCAATCCCGCGGCGCCGCAGCGTTACAGGGTTTCTGTCGAAAGTGGCGCTCACGAACTTGGGTTGCAGTCTGAAACAGAACGCGGTGTGATTGGGCGAGACATGGTTCTCAGTCGGTCACTGAAGAATCCTCAATTACCATTGCGCATTCCTATTCGGACTTTTGAACCGGGGAAGTCTGAACTTCGCATGCAGCTCACGCTCTTTTATTGTCGCGAAGACAACACCGGCACCTGCCGGATAAAAACGCTCGTCTGGCGCCTGCCCGTGGAAGTGACAGACAATGCGAGCGCTGCAAAAGAAATCAGCATTCAGGTACAACTCACC
>DASXQM010000060.1:0-2821 GCA_036507195.1 Pyrinomonadaceae bacterium
GAGACCACTCAGCAGCCCGATCTATTGTCACGCTCAGAAGAACTGGGCACCGACAATCTCGTTTACCTTGAACCGGGGAATGCCGTATGGAATGATGCCTGGAGAGTCACTGAAAAGCTTATTCTCGAGATGCGCGACGAGGTAAACAGTCGCGGCGCAAAATTTGTCGTGGTCACGCTCAGCAATGGTCCACAGGTGCTGCCCAACCCGGAGTTGCGGGAAGAATTCAAGAAACGCTTCGGCATCACGGATCTGTTCTATCCTGATAATAGGATCAAAGCGCTCGGCGCGCGGGAAGCGATTCCGGTGATAACCCTGGCTCCTGAGATGCAGGAATTCGCGCAACGCAACCACGGTTTTCTTCATGGATTTGGCGCAAACCCTGGTAATGGTCACTGGAACGCGACGGGTCAGCGAGTGGCCGGCGAATTAATAGCCAAAAAAATGTGCGAAGGTGCACTTCCCAAATAGCGTGTGAGGTCGAGTTCTGTTAGAAATAAGCCAATCAATCGTTTCGGAGATCGCAATGCACTATTACGATAACGTACTCGGATTAATCGGACGCACACCGCTGGTGAAGCTCAACCGGATAACACGCGGGATCAGCGCCACTCTGCTGGCGAAGATGGAAAATCTGAACCCTGGCTTTTCGGTGAAGGACCGCATCGGCGTGTCGATGATTGAAGCCGCCGAGCGCGAGGGTAAATTGAAACCGGGCGGGACGATCGTTGAAGCCACATCGGGCAATACTGGAATTGGGCTGGCTCTGGCCGCTGCCGTGAAAGGTTACAAATGCATTTTTGTGATGACTGACAAATCCTCGGTTGAGAAGTCGCGTTATCTGAAAGCCCTGGGCGCCGATGTGGTGATTACACCCGTTTCAGCCAAGCCCGGCACGCCCGATCATTACGTGTCAACCGCCCAGCGAATCGCCAGGGAGACTCCGAATTCATTTTATCCCGATCAGTATTCACATCCGGCGAATCCGGAAGCCCACTACCGCACTACTGGACCCGAGATTTGGGAGCAAACAGAAGGCAAGATAACGCACTTCGTTGCCGGGATTGGGACCGGAGGTACGATCTCGGGCACCGGCCGATTTCTGAAAGAGCAGAATCCTCAAATCAAAATCGTGGGCGCCGATCCTTACGGCTCAATTTTTAAAACCTACAAAGAGACGGGGAAGATAATCGAAACTACCCCTTACCTCGTCGAAGGTATCGGTCAGGAAGTTGTGCCGGCCAACGCGCATATGAAGTACGTGGATGAAGTAATCAACATCACGGATGGCGAGTCGTTTGAAATGTCGCGGCAGTTAGGACGCTCCGAGGGAATATTTTGCGGCGGTTCGAGCGGAACGAATCTGGCTGCAGCCTTACGTGTTGCCCGCGATCTGGACAAAGAAGCTGTGGTGGTGTTCATAGTTTGCGACACAGGGGAACACTATCTTACGAAGCACCATTCGGATGAGTGGCTGAAAGAGAAGCGTTTACTGGAGCCGCAGAAGATGACAGCAGGCTTGATCAGTGGCACAAAAGGCGCAAACGCACCGCAGTCGTTGGTGTCGGTCGCACCTCCTGACAAACTTAGCGAAGCGCTGGCCAAGATGAATGAACTAGCCCTCACCCAAATTCCGGTGCTTGATGAGGGACGGCCAGTCGGATCCTTGCGGGAAAACCGCGTACTGGCGAAGGTGGTGCGCGATCGTCATCTGCTTGATGCGCCGGTCAGTGAAGTAATGGAAGCAAGCTTTCCAACGGTGGATGTTGACGCCAGCGCACAGGAAGTCACGCAGCGCTTACAGACCAGTCCCGCTGTGCTGGTTGAAGAGTATGGACGCATCATAGGTATCATCACGCGGCACGATGTGCTGGACCTGAAGCTGGGTATTACCGGGCCGTTGAGTTAGCCTCTGTATGAATGAGATCGAAAGTTTTCTCAGACGCGTTTTGTTCGATTGTAAAAACAAACCGTGAGTTCTTCGCCAATCTGTTTCGACTCGGTTTTTGTAAATCCTTCCAGATAGTTCTCCGGGACGAACGCGTCGGCACCGGCAATCGTCAACGGTACTTCTGTAACAATCCACTTCTCGATGTACGGAATGAAGGAGCGATAAACCTGCTCGCCGCCGATCACGAAAAGATCGCCTTTCAAATCCTTCGCCCGGGAAAGAACTGATTCAACGTCGCGACACACAATCACGGGGTCTTGCGCCTCGATCTCCGACTGCCGGCTCAACACTATATTCAGGCGATTGGGCAACGGCCTCTTTAGCGTGAGCCACGTTTTGTATCCCATCACACAGGCGTTTCCTGTCGTCGTCTCCTTGAAAAACTTCATGTCGGCAGAGTAGTGCCACGGCAGTTTCCCGCCTTTGCCAATGGCGCCGTTTCTGTCGACTGCGACGATTCCGATGACCATAATGCTCCCTGGATTCAGTTGAGAAATGGCACTTGTGCCACCGTTTTACAAATGAGCCTTAGTAAACGTCCATGGCGGACAAGTCCGCTCTCTAAACCGTTTTTCGCTTTCTTGAGGGGATGCTATTTTACACTGCGACTGCGGCTGCGATCTTTCCGTGGGATTGATAACCCAACAGCTTGAGATGCTCATATCGCATCTCGAGCAACCCTCCGAGTCCTCGCAGCCGCATCTGTTCATCGAGGATTTCAAGTTTCGGCAGCGGAAAAGGATCGCGCCCCAGCAATTCGTAGACCTGCTCAACGTGGTTCTTGTATATGTGGTAATCGCCGAGCGTGTATACAAACTCGCCAACCTCGAGCCCACAAACGTGACCGATCATATGCATCAGCAAGGCGTA
>DASXQM010000061.1:0-5406 GCA_036507195.1 Pyrinomonadaceae bacterium
TCCTGAATGTAACCACGGCGATCGCGATCCGCCCCTGTATACGCACCTTTCTTCGCTCCAAAAACTTCAGCCGCCGCTAAGTCCTTGCTGATGGCGCCAAAATTCACCGCCCTGAAAATGTTTTCACTGCGGCCCGACCAGCTATGAACTGCCTTTGCGAGTAGCTCTTTTCCGACGCCACGCTCTCCTGTCAGGAGCAAATGTTTGAGTCTCTGATTCGAACCATCAAGCAACGCAAAGTCCCGGAGCGTACTAAGCAGCGCCTGCGTAACAAGATCCTCAGCCACAAATCCTGACATCTCAACTCGATGGTTCAAGGATTGCCCGGGCATGGCCCTCAAACGTTGGGCAGCTCCGTTCAAAAGCAACTGGACCGACTCCGAACAATCAACAAGTAAGCCCTTCGGAAGACTGATGCTCACGGTAAGTGGGCCTGCTTTGCGTTCTCCCCACAATTCATAAGAAGCAGCAGGCATCAAATCAAGAAGTGACTGGCCCGATTCGTTTACCTTAATATCGACTACCGCAGTCTCTAACCCAAGGCTTGCTAAACAAGCTCGGAGAAAATCATGAAGAGCTGGGACAGAATCAGCCTCCGTCACGCCCAGCAAACTGCCAACAAGCGACAAGTTCTTGCCGGCCTCGACATCACTAACACCAACATGGCTCACGGCTACTTGCGATAACCTCAAAGAGTGGTTTACATCGTGGCCATTTCCATTTGAATTCGGGGCATCAGAAGCCAAAACCCATGAAGCTAATGCATTGTCAATGTCGGACTCGTCAAGATCACCAAGACACCCGCCGGATCTCATGTTATCGAGCCGCCGCATCAAATCGATATTGACTTTATTCGGACGTAAGTTAATGACTTCCGGTATGCGAGCTGCGGCAGGGCCAGCGAAGTACTGACGCCCACAAGCCCCTGGCAATCCGGCCATGCTGATGCGAAACAATTCGAAAATCACCTCGACGGCGGGCATTTCACCAACACTACTAATGTCTCCGTCAAAACAAGCGTCCACGTAAGCGCCGTTATTGAAGTAAATAATGCCGCGCTGACAAAAACGAGCGGCCTCTGAAATCGCCCCACCTTCAATTGCTTCAGCAATCAACTCTGGCTTACATCCCGACCAGTCAATCACCAAAGGGCCGGTCTTTAAGTTGTAATCAAAGTGTGTTGCCATTTCTTCCAAGCCGTGCGCTTCAAACAAAAAAGACATTGGAAACGTCGAGAACCGATCATCCAACGACGATTCAACATCTTTACGTTCGTCAGCAATCTCACTGATACCAACAACCGGCTCTTGAAACGCTTGCGTCAAAGGTAGGCGATTCACCAAATCGGTGGGAGGGATTAACGGCAGCTCCTCGCCTAAGAACCTTCTAACCAAGGCCACATCCGGGCCGTAACTTCTCCATCGCGTTGTCTCTGTGTCGCTGATCCCGGCAGTACGATCCATGTCTCCAGCGGCCGCAGCGATCCTGGCTCTAACAGCAGCCTCGACGGTTGATTCGCCCACACTGCTTACATGAACACGATACAAATAAGCGAGCGCTGGAATTCCAGCATCATCCCCCAGAGCGGCGCAAACCAGCGCCGACAGCAACTCGAAGATGGCAACCTCGTCCGCAGTCTTTACACCCGACTGCATACAACGAAGCGCGTTCGCCAAAGACTGCAGGGCCTCATTCAATTTCCTTTCGGCTAAAGAAACTTCAGCCGACAATAACCAGGTTGAGGTTGTGACCAGGGAGAGATCCGATCGGTCGACAACTTCTTTTACCAGTCCAAACCCCTCGCTCGTTTCGGTAATGTCGCATTCAATCCGGTCCACCTCCCAGCGAGCGCTTGCCAGGTCGCCTCCATTCAATGCCAATCGGGTCCGAAACCTTCTCAGATCCCAATAAGACTTTCCTCTGAGCGTGTCCTTGCCAGCCAACAACGTGCCGATGATCCGACGCGCTCGTCGCGTCTGACCCGCACCTTCCAGAAACTTCGCAGCAAGTAACAAAAGACCTCGCTCATACTCGGGCTCTAATAGATGCCGGTTGGCCAACTCTTGAATACGCTCGACACGAGTTTCTAAATTCGAGAAATCTCCGCGTCTAAGGTCGTTCTCGACCATCTGCTTTACCATCGCGGCCGAACTCAGAGCTTGGTTGATCACCCAACGCGAACCTTGACCAGTTTGGAAACCATGCGGAATCAGTGCTGTCATTAGTCTGTTACCTGCAAGCTCGATGTTATCGGCGCGGCCCAAGATCCCGTCTTCGGAGCCGTGGCCTCGTTGTCTCACTTACACTCTGAGAATGAGCTACCACCGGAGGCCATTGTTGGTTCTCTGGTTCGTACAAGCGCCAGGGATATCGCCGTTACATTCCCCGATGTATGCGCCTCTGCCGTAGACGGGCACTGGTGGCGGACTATCGCCGGGGAATTTAGTGTCGTCGGGCTGGGTAGTATCGATGGTTGCATGCAGGGTTTCGGTGTAGACCCGGTTGTAGACCGTTCCCGTCAGCTCAGCCCACATCGTTACTGGTCCTGAACCCGCTGGGACTTGCGAGGCTGGTATTTCAAAGACAGTTGGACTCGCATATGGCACGGCCGGCGTGTGCTCGTAGGAGTAGCGTATGTCTTTGAACGGCACGCCATCTCTGCTCAGGATGATGTGGTAATCGTAAGTCGTCTTAATCCAGAATCCATTAACGATCTCATTCCCCATACCTCCTGTGGAGGCGTCGGCCCTGATATGACCGTCCGCGAAAGTCTGCACGAAGCCAGTGATGTACATATTGTTATGGGGCGCCACAACTTCATTTTTTGCACCCTCATTGTTGTAGTACTCGGTGCAGCCGAACGAACTTTCCTGGGCCGCGACCGGCGTGTCTAAGGCTTGGCCGCTTCCGTTCTGATCAAACGCCCTCACGGTCAATGCCGCGACACCGACCTTATCAACAGCGGCGTCGAAACCTGAGTAGGGAACAACGACATCACCATCAGCGGTGGTGATGTCAAACCCTTTCATGACGTAGATGTTCTGCGACCCGTTGTTACTGATGTTTTCGAACGGGATTATCTGCACCAAGCTGTCGCTGCTGTCATAGAGTTCAATGCCTCGTATCGCGTTGAATGAGCTGAAGAAGGACGAATACTGGCCCATGTAGAATTTGAATTTGTACTTGCCGAAATAGCCGTGATAGCCGCCAGTCAGAACTTGTGGCGTTTGGAACATGAACGGGTCGTTGCCGTTGGAGATCGTCAGCTTCATGTTGATCCCCATAGTGTCGTTCTGGTAGTGCCGCGCTACTAGTTGAATATTGACTGTCGAGTACGGGTTCGGAGGTGCGGAAACTGCTCCGTTTGCATTTACGTTTGCAACATAGTCGGGGGCGCCTGCGACCAGGACCGGGCAAGAGACCACGGGAGGCGGGTTTACTGTAACCTGTGCTTGAGCGGGGGCTGCCAGTGCTCCGCATCCGTTATTGGCGGTAAGGGAGTAAGTGGTGGTTGCTGCCGGCTGCAGAATGTCCACAAACCCGTTCGCGACACTGAAGGTTCCCACACCAGGACTGATCGTCACGGTAACGCCTGTACCTGACGAATCGTTGATGGCCCATGACAGTCGGACCATTTGATTCCCGCCCTGGGTTACAGAATTTGGATTGGCGGTAAAGGACGTAACCTGAGGAGCAGGACAAGCCAAGACGTTGACCGTCACGAATTGATCTAAGTCGCAGGTTCCGTTTGTGCTTCGCGCAGTTAAGCGGTACGTAGTTGTGACTGCTGGCGTCACGACCTGGCTGCCGGAGGAAGCAACGGGATTACCATTGAGGAGAACTGATGCCGCATTTGCTACGCTCCACTGCAGAGTTGAATTGCTGCCTGCGATGATGCTTGACGGATTGGCTGTGAAGGAATTGATAGTCGGGCAGAGTCCGACGTTCACTGTAACTTGTGCTTGAGCTTGCTGTGGGTTGCATCCGCCGCTGGTCGCCGTGATCGTGTAGGTCGTGGTGCTTGCAGGTGAGACGGTAAGACTGTTGCCTCCGGGGAAGTACGAGGATCCATCCGTTCCAGTAATTCGGACACTAGCTGTATTGGAGGCGCTCCACTGTAGAGTAGTGCTCTGGCCGGCGTTTATGGTGCCGGGAGACGCGGTGAATGAATTCACCGTAGGAACGTCGGCGATGTTCACAGTCACGGTTGCCGACTTTGGCGCGCATCCAGTTCTCGCCGCCGTTAACGTGTACGTAGTCGGTGATGAAGGCGAGACGACGAGTGAGCCCGAGCCAGTCAGGTAGGTGTTATTGATTCCGCCGCCAGAAATTGTAATGGTGTCAAAATCGATTACATTCCACTGGAGCGTTGCGTTACCTCCTGGAAGAATACACGAGTCTGCAACGAATGAATTGATCGTAGGACATGGAGGCGGGACCGGGACGGGGTCAACTATGACAGTGGCAGTTTGCTGCGCCTGCTGTGTTGAGCAGCCTGTGCTCGTAGCTGTAAATGAATACGTGTAAGTTCCGAGCTGAGTCGGAGTGACGGATAGAGATCCGGACGGCACGGGCGTTACACTTGTTGGACCACTTAATCCCGAGCCTACAGTGGGCGATGGTGTGATGTTTGCGCTGGTTGCGTCTGTCGTTGTCCACTGTAGCGAAGTGCTTTGGCCAAGCTCAATGCGCGCTGGATTGGCGCTAAAGGTGGCAGTAGGTACCGGCACGACGGAGACCGTGATGGCCCGTGTAATTGTCTCCGGTCCAGAACATCCCGCGCGTGTGGCGCTGAGGGTATAAGTTGTCGTCGCTGTCGGATTGACTCGCAGCGTGCCGCCAGCGTTACTTACAGCAGTGCCGTTGATGTTGGCACTTTCTGCATTAGTGATGGCCCAAGAGAGATCAACATTAGCGCCGGGCGTCACGCAGTATGTGCTGGCGCCAAACGAATCAATCGTGAAGGGTTGCTTGACCGTGACGGTTGTTTGAGCCTGCGCGCTTCCGCCCGGCCCTGTCGCCGTCAGGGTGTAGGTAGTATCGACTACGGGGCTGACAGCGAGTGTTCCTGAAATAACCCCGGTAGGCGAACCTGAAAATGACTGATTAAGTCCGCCCCCTATAATCGTTACATTACTTGCGTATCTCACCGACCAGGAGAGCGTAGCGGATTGACCTCTGTTGATGCAGGACGGATTAATCCCAAAGCTTGTGATCTCAGGCGGCGGAAAAGTTACGGTGACAGTTCTTTCGCCGGAGACAGCTACACATCCTCCAGAGCCGGTTGCTTCGGCGCGATACGTTGTTGTTGCAGTCGGCGAGACAGTAAAGGTTATTGTCTGCGGCGCCGCGGTTTCATTAAGACCCGACCGAGTGTCAATAGTGTTCCCGTTGGAATCTTTCAAG
>DASXQM010000062.1:0-45117 GCA_036507195.1 Pyrinomonadaceae bacterium
CGACTCTCCCATGCCCACGTAAATTGTGTTGGGATCAGAATCCGATAGACCTATCGCACCGACTGAACCGGTACCGAATCCAGAGTTGTCCGTAATTGGTTCCCAATTGATGCCGCCGTCCACTGTCTTCCAAACTCCGCCACCAGTGCCGCCAAAGTAATAAACTAATGGTTGCGAAGCGACGCCGGCGACCGCCGTCGATCGCCCACCACGAAACGGACCGATCAGTCGCCATTGAAGCGCTTTGAACGGATCAGAGTCACCTGGGGATGGAGTAGCGGTTGGAGTTGGCTTGTCCTGTACCTGGGATTGCGCCAAGGTGGAATTGAAAGCTGTAAGAGCTGCGAATAGGAACAGTATTAGTAGACAGCGGGACCCGCGACCTTTGCCGGGGTAGGTCTTGAACATTATCGTAGACTCCTTTAACTTTGACGCATTGGAACGTTGGGAACTATCGGAACGGCTGCGAATAGTATCAATTCGTCCAGCCTTCTGTCGCGTGTAATGGATGACCGGTCCTTACAGAACCGGTAGCGGTAGCGACTTGGTCCGTGATCATTAATGACGCTTATTGTTACTGGACCCGGTCACTCTGTATCGTGGGCCGACGAATACTGAACCAGGAGCGGTAGCGACCGGGCCGGTTCCGGTACGCTCTGCATCGTGGGTCGACGAATACTGAACGGGGAGCGACATGGTCCGTGATCATTAGAAATGAGCTTATTGTTACTGGACCCGGTCGCTACCGCTCCTGGTTCCGTATTTGTTTGGCGCTGCAGCTCGCTTCCTGCTGAAGCAGCGTAAGCAGAACTTGATTGCAAAACTGGATCACACTTTCCGGCTTCGCCGCCTGATGTGCGGTGGAGGCTGCGCCCCACCGTTCGACTTTTTGTATTTCTTTTTGGGGCTGCGCCCATAAGAGAGGCGCAGCCCGATCATAAACGGAGCTTTTCGAAAGGTCACAGGCCTTCCGCACAGCAGACACCAAAGCCGTTACGAAGCAAACTTGGGTCTAACGAGAAGTCTCTTTGAGGTTAATAGTTTTTTCATCGGTAATCGAAAGACTCCAGCTAAGAAGGAACCACACATGTCTCGCATATCGGGAATTCTTCTTTTCGTTCTGACGACCACCATACTCCTGTTTTCTCTTGCCTCTGCCCTTTACGGGCAAACTGGCAACTCAGCGCCTGCCGTTCCCGACAACTTCTATTCGGCAATGCAGTGGCGCTGCATTGGTCCGCATCGCGGCGGCCGGGTGCTGGCCGTCTCGGGTGTTCGCGGTGAACCATTCACATTCTACTTCGGCGCGGTTGCGGGTGGAGTCTGGAAAACCATTGACGCGGGACGCACCTGGACACCGATTTTTGATAGCCAACCGATCGCGTCGATCGGCGCGCTGGCTATTTCCACGTCGGATCCAAACATCATCTACGTTGGCACCGGCGAAGCTGACATGCGGTCAGATATTTCTTTCGGTGCAGGCGTTTACAAGTCAATCGACGCCGGGCGAAGCTGGTCATACCTTGGACTTAAAGATACGCGCCAGATTGGCCGCGTGCTGGTTGATCCTAAAAACCCGAATGTCGTTCTGGTTGCCGCGCTCGGCCACGGCTTTGGTCCAAATGCAGAGCGCGGTGTGTATCGCACGACTGACGGCGGCAGCAGTTGGACGCGTGTTCTTTACAAGGATGAAAACACGGGTGCAATTGATCTCGCTTACGATCCCGACAACTCCCGCACGGTCTACGCCTCGCTGTGGAATGTGCGACGTCCGGCGTATAACGCCTACGCGCCTATTACTGGGCCGGGTGGGGGACTCTACAAATCAACCGACGGAGGTGCAACCTGGAAGGAGATTGCCGGTCACGGATTGCCCACCGGAACGCTTGGACGCATCGGCCTGGATGTGGTCGCGGGTCAGCATGGCAAACGCGTGTACGCATTGATCGACTCGGGAACAACACCCGGTCCGCTACTACCACCGGGAAGGGCAAGCGGGCTTTACCGTTCTGACGACGGCGGCGAAAATTGGGATTTAGTGAGCACTGAACCGCGCATCCTCAGTCGCGGTTGGTATTTCGGTGAAGTCAGAAGCGATCCAAAGAACCCTGACGTAGTTTATGTTTCAAATGTCTCACTTTATCGCTCTACCGATGGCGGCAAAAATTTCAAAGCAATCAGAGGCGCGCCTGGCGGCGACGATTACCACTCGCTTTGGATCGATCCGGAAGATCCGCGACGAATGATTGCCGGCGTCGATCAAGGCACGCTTGTCACCGTGAATGGCGGCAAGACATGGAGCAGTTGGTACAACCAGCCGACGGCGCAGTTTTACCACGTTGCAGTGGACAATCAGTTTCCTTACTGGGTCTACGGCGCGCAACAGGACAGCGGCACCGCGGCGGTAGTGAGCCGCAGCGACTACGGACAAATCACGTTTCGCGATTGGCATCCGATCGGGGCGGGCGAAAGTGGCTATATTCTTCCCGATCCAGTAAACCCACAAATTGTTTATGGCGGCAGCACGGGCGGGGAGCTCTATCGTTTCGATACGAAGACCGGGCAGGTCCAGGATGTTTCACCTACGCCCGCCGAGATCGGAGCGAAGATACGCCATCGCTATCCCTGGACCACACCGATTGCCTTTTCGTCCCAACCGCCACACGCGCTTTATCAGTCGTCGCAGTTCCTCATGAAAACCGTCGACGGCGGGAAGAGTTGGAAAACTATCAGCCCTGATCTCACCTTGCGGCCTGGTGAAAGGGAAGAAAGCGCGAGAGGCGTTATCTACACCATTGCTCCTTCGCCTGTCGCCGCGGCCACAATTTGGATCGGTACCGACAACGGCTTAGTTCAATTGACTCGAAACGACGGCGTAACCTGGAAGGATGTTTCGCCGCGAGGACTGCCACCCTGGAGCATGATCAGTTTGATCGACGCCTCCGCGCACGATGTGGCGACTGCCTACGTGGCCATCGATCGTCACCAGATGGACGACATCACCCCCCACATTTACCGCACTCATGATTCAGGCAAGACGTGGACGAAGATTACTAATGGAATTCCGGCGACTGCTTACGTACACGCGGTGCGCGCAGACCCGATTCGCAAAGGCCTGCTTTTTGCCGGCACTGAGACTGGAGTCTATGTTTCCTTCAACGATGGCGAACTCTGGCAATCCTTGCAACTCAATCTTCCGGTCACGGCAGTGCGCGACCTGGTGGTTAAAGGCAACGATCTAGTTGTGGCCACGCACGGACGTTCCTTCTGGATTCTCGACGACATTTCGCCGCTGCGCGAATTGACTTCTGAAACCGTGTCTGCCGGCGTTTACCTATTCCCTCCGGCGACAGCGATTCGCGTGCGCAAGAACGCTGCCCGCGACACGCCTCTACCGCCGGAGACGCCGGCGGGGAAAAATCCTCCGGCGGGCGCAATCATTGATTACAGCTTGCAATCAGTCCCGTCGGGAGAAGTGGCCCTTGAAATCATCGATAGCGCCGGTGTACTCGTCAGAAGGTACTCGAGCAACGACCCGCCCGGGAAGATTGATGAAACACAGGCCTTCCCAACTTATTGGTTCAATCCACCGGCGCCATTATCGAAGCTGCCGGGAATGAATCGCTTCGTCTGGGATTTGCGTTATGGGCGGCCGCAGGCGTTGCGCTTCGGATACAGTATTGCCGCGGCTTTTGGCGACGACGCGATCATGGTCCCTGAAGGGCCACTGGTTTTGCCGGGCGTCTATCAAGTGAAACTGACCGTCGACGGTCGAACCTACACGGCGCCTTTAGAGGTGAAGCTGGATCCGCTCGTGCGGGTTGCGCCGCTGGCGTTAAGCCAACAGCTTGGGCTCGAGATGAAGATCATTGAGGGAATGCAACAGAGCTATGGCGTTGTACAACGGATCAACGACTTACGCATTCAGTTGAAAGAGTTGCAGACCAAATTGAATTCTGACCCCAATGACAAAGCGCTTCTCGACGCAATCAACTCTCTCGATAAGAAAGCAGCGGAGTTGGCCGCAGTCGAACAGGGTTGGCCGCCAGTAGGCATCGTCTCAGCGGCTTCGTTGAATGGTGCGCTCGGTTCGTTATTGCTTCTGGTGGAAGGTGCCGACTCGGCACCGACCGCCCAAGCCGTAAGTGCGTTTGGTGTTTACCGAAGCTTGCTGAATCAGCAACTGGCAAAGTGGAATGCCCTGAAGGAGAACGACCTCCTGATGTTGAATAGGCTTCTACAGCAACGGCAACTGCCGACTATTGTGGTAAGAGATTAGCCAATTTCTTGTGTAAGTTGTCATAGACCTTCCGCACATCAGACGGCACAGCCGGGGCGCGGCCGAATACTATTTCATTAATTTCTGACTGGGTCTAAAGATGTTCATAGGAACAATTCAACAAATCTGGCGTTACCCCGTGAAGTCGATGGCTGGTGAGAGGCTTGCAGACTGCTCAGTCTATTCGCTGGGAATTCCCGGCGACCGTGGCTGGGCGATCAAAGATGCAATCAAGAGCGAGATCAAAACCGGGACGCGGATTCCGCTGTTGATGCAATGCGCCTCCGAGTATCGGGAAGAGCCGAGCAACAAAAGCATCCCCCACGTAAATATCAAATTTCCAGACGGCTCCAGCGTCGCGAGTGATGACCCCGAGGTCAATGCCAGGCTCTCCGCTGTTCTTGGACGACACGTCAACTTGTGGCCGCGCCAGCCGGCGAGCGACAAGGACCACTATCGTCGCCCGGGCACAGCGGCGCGAGTCATTGCGCGGCTTACAAACATTCCCGGCTTTCGCGCACTCCTTCCAACGTTAACAAAACTTCCAAATCTCGACGCTACACTACGGGCCGCCTTCAGTCGCACTCCGGAGGAGCCCATTCCCGACATCTCGAAACTGCCCAGGGAACTCTTCGAGTTTACCTCTCCACCCGGAACCTATTTCGACGCCTTTCCCATCCATGTGTTGACCACCGCTTCGCTGGCGGTGATGGCGCAATCGAACGCCGCAGCCGATTGGGACGTGCGCAGGTTTCGACCAAACTTCTTCGTGAAAACGGTCGAAGGTATTGAGGGGCTCGTCGAATCAGAGTGGGCGGGACGGACTCTGCGAATTGGTACGGTCGCAATCAAATGCGAAATGCCTGCGGTGCGTTGCGGCATGACAACGAACGCGCAAACAGGCTTGCCAAAAGATCCTTCCGTTCTCCGCACAATAGTAAAAAAGGCCGACCAGAACCTTGGTGTCTATGCCAGCGTGGTAACGACGGGACGTGTAAGCGAAGGTGATCGCGTTGAACTGATGTAGGTGGTGAATGGGCACCGGTTAAATAAGAGCTCCTTGTTTTTTAGTGCGCAAGGAGAACATCTAATGAAGTACGCAATCGTCCTCGTTTTGTTTGTCACAAGTTCGCTGCCATTCACTTTAGCGTTGACCACGCTCACGCAAAATAACAGTTTGCGTTACAACCTCAGAACAACTCTGCCAGCGCGTCTTCCACGGATTTCACTCCCACTACATGCACACCCAGCAGACGTTCCAGCCCTGACTTGTTCGAGACCGGCATTACAATCTTCTTGAAACCAAGCGCCTGCGCTTCGCGGGCGCGCACTGCGGCCTGCGTTGTACCGCGCACTTCCCCTGTCAGACCCACTTCGCCAAAGACGGCCGTGTGTGCGTCAATCGAAATGTTCTTGAAACTCGAGGTAATTGCCGCAACCACGCCAAGGTCCACTGCCGGTTCGTCTACCTCCAGCCCGCCGGCGATGTTAACGAAGACGTCATCTCCCAACATCTGCAAGCCGACGCGCTTTTCCAGCATGGCCATCAAAAGCGCGACGCGATTCTGATCGACGCCCTGCGTCATGCGCCGGCCGGTTCCATATTTTGTTTCCGAGACCAGCGCTTGAATCTCAACCAGCAGCGGACGAGTGCCTTCCATGCAAGCGGTGACAACCGAACCAGCCACATTCTGTGGTCGCTCTTGCAAAAACATCTGCGAGGGATTTGCCACCGGCACGAGCCCGGCGCCAGTCATTTCGAAGACTCCGATTTCGTTCGCGGCGCCGAAGCGGTTCTTGACCGCCCGGACAATCCGATGGTTGTGATGCCGCTCGCCTTCAAAATACAGCACGGTGTCAACGATGTGTTCGAGCGCCTTAGGTCCGGCAATTGAGCCGTCCTTGGTGATATGGCCAATCAGGAAAACCGGAATCGTACGGTTTTTTGCGAGCAGGAGAAATTGATGAGCCGCTTCCCTCACCTGCGATACCGAGCCCGGCGCGGACTCGATCATCGCCGAAAACACTGTTTGGATGGAATCGACGACGATCGCTTTAGGACTGAGACGTTCAACCTCATGAAAGATATTCTCCAGATTCGTTTCCGGCAGCAGGAAAAGATTCTGCGCTTCGATTCGCAGTCTTTCGCCCCGGAGTTTTATCTGCCGCTCTGATTCCTCGCCGGAGACGTAGAGCACCGCTCCGCTGTCAACACCCTTTGAGCTAAGCCTATCTGCAACTTGCAGCATCAACGTGCTCTTCCCGATTCCCGGGTCACCGCCAATCAAAACCAGCGTTCCGGGAACGATGCCGCCCCCAAGCACGCGATCGAATTCCGTTACTCCAGAAGAAACTCGAGTTTCATCCTGCGATTCTATTTCCGAATATGCGACGGCTGCGACTTCCCGGAGTTTGAATCCATTGCGGACGCCGCCCTTCTTTGTGAATCGCTCACGCTCTTCGACCAGCGAATTCCACTCGCCGCATTCAGGGCATTTTCCCAGCCACTTGCGCGACTGATGGCCGCAGCTCTGACAAACGAAAATTGTTTCAGTTTTCTTCAAGCGAGCCTCGAATCAGGATCAGTGCGCGGCTATGCCGCAGAACCTACAACAACGACTTCACATTTTCCGTGGGGCGTCCTAAAACCGCGCGACTGCCGCGCTCGACGATGGGCCGCTGAATCAGATCCGGATGCTTGACCATAAGCGAAATAATCTCATCATCAGTGAATTCGCCGGTACGCAATCCGAGTTCTTTATATATCGCCTCGCCGGTACGCAGCAGATCCCTCGGCGTCATCTTCATCTTGCCAAGCAGCTCCTTGAGTTTCTTCTTGCTCAAGGGCGTTGTGTAGTAATTGACCTTCTCAAATGAAACGCCACTCTCCCGGAGCAGCTTGTCCATTTCACGACACTTCGTTCAAGTCGGCTTTTCATAAATTGTAATCTTGTCTTCCATTGGGTTTTTGGCCTTTGGTCTTTGGTCTTCGTGAATGAAATTTAACTCTCACGAGCAAACTACGAAGACCAAAGACCAAAGGCCTAAGGCCTAAGACCATTTTACGGAAATATCCCCCGAACGCGCGTCGCTTCCGCAACGCGATCTACGGCGAGGATATAGGCGCCGGTTCGCATGTCGGTGTCATACTGCCGCGCGGTTTCATAAACCGAATTGAACGCCGTCCGCATTGTCTGCTCCAAAGTCTCGTTAATCTGCTTTTCCGACCAGAAGAATGAATACTGGTCCTGCACCCATTCGTAATAACTCACCGTTACGCCACCAGCGTTGGCAAGAATATCGGGAACAAGGAAAACACCCCGGTCGGCCAACACCCGGTCCGCACCCGGCGTGGTCGGCCCATTGGCTAGCTCGGCAATAATCTTTGCCTTTACCTGATTGACATTAGCGAGCGTGATTGCATTTTCCAGCGCCGAGGGCAAGAGGATGTCGCAATCAACACCAACGATGTCTTCGGGTGAGATCATTTTGGTACCGGGCAGCCCCGCCAGTGACTTGGTTTCAGCTTTGTGACGTAACGCCGCTGCTATGTCAATGCCAGTTTCCGCGTAAAGCCCTGCTTTTGAGTCGCAGGCAGCTACTACTTTCGCGCCATCCGCGGCAACCAGGCGCGCAATGTTTGCTCCCGCGTTGCCAAAGCCGTGCACAGCCACGCGCGCTCCCTTGAGATCAATGCCCTTTACCTTGCAAGCCTCACGCAAGGCGTAGAGACAACCGCGCGCGGTCGCCTCGCTGCGGCCGAGCGATCCACCAAGCGAAACTGGCTTGCCGGTAACGACGCCAAGTTCGGTGTGGCCGCGCACCATCGAGATGGTATCCATAATCCAGGCCATCGTTTGTTCGTCGGTGTAGACATCTGGCGCGGGAATATCGCGATCGGGACCGATGATGGGGGCAATCTCAAACGCATAACGACGCGTCAGGCGTTCCAGCTCATTAATCGAAAGGCTTTTCGGATCGCAGATTACGCCGCCTTTGCCGCCACCATAAGGAATGCCGACGGTCGCGCACTTCCAGGTCATCCATGAGGCGAGCGCTTTAACTTCGTCGAGCGTAACGTTTGGGTGATAGCGTATGCCGCCCTTGCAAGGTCCGCGGGCTATATTGTGTTGCACCCGGTAGCCCTCGAAGACCTGCACATCGCCGCCGTCCATTTTCACGGGAATAGAAACTATCAACTGACGCTTGGGGCTGCTCAAGACGTGCCGCGTCGAATCATCGAGATTGAGATAATCGGCGGCGCGATTGAATTGCTGCCTGGCAATCAGAAATGGATTTAGTTCTTCCGCAAGAGCTTCCCTGGTCGCCATTGGTTCTTCTCCTGAAATGCGGGTGTGTGAGCGGAGTAATCCTATCAGTCACAAGTCTTAAGTCCCAAGTCTCCAGTTCGAGGCAAGGTTGTATCAGAACCGGGGACTGTAGCGACCGGCTTTTGCTTACGCCGCTTTAGCAGTCATTGTTTTCAGCGGAAGCGAGAGGCAGCGCCAAACAAATACAGAACCAAGAGCCGTAGCGACCGGGTCCAGTAACAATAAGCTCATTTCTAATGGTCACGGACCAGGTCGCTACTGCTCCCGGTTCCGCATTCGTCGACCCACGATGCTGAGCTCCCGGAACCGGCCGGTCGTTACCACTCCCGGTTCTGATAAACGCCAAACACCTGGAACTTGTAGTGAGGTTCCGGAGTCTAATGTTACCGAGTAAGCTCCTGCGACCCGAACGGCACCGGCAAGGGAGAAGAGATGTTTAATAACTTAATTGAGTCGACTTCCCACGCAGGCGAATTCAAACGCCGCGGTTCGTTCGTTCTCTTTACCACCGCAACCTATGTGTTGCTCTTTGTTATCGGGGGAGTGATGAGCATCTATGCTTACGATGCTCGCCTGGAAGACCAAAACACTGAAATCATTACCATGCTGAACCCAGTTGAGCTACCGGCGCCACCAACTCCTGTCACGCATAACGCGCCGCCTCCAAGAGCCAATACGAACAGGCCACCCGATGTTATCCGCGAAATTGCGATGGCCAGCGTCAACCATCCTGAGATTGTCCCCGAAACCACTTCTGCCACCCCAAATAAACATCTGCCGGTTCCCGACCAGGGCACGTACCGCATTGGAGATCATGATTCCGGTCCCGTCGAGCCGGGAGGGGTCGGACGACCTGGAGGTAATGGCATCGGTCCTGCCGATGGCGGGCGAACTCCTGTAGTTGACGTCGGCACACCCCCGGCTATGCCGCCAGTTCATCCGCCTGTTACAAGAGTCGTCAGCAAGGGACCAATCACTGGCCTCGCGCTCTCGTTGCCAAAGCCACCGTATCCTCAGATCGCAAAGCAGGCCGGTGCGCATGGGCCGGTAAACGTCCAGGTATTGATCGATGAGACTGGAAAAGTGGTCTCCGCGAAAGCAATTTCTGGCAACCCGTTGCTTATGCACGCGGCGACACAAGCGGCTTATGGGGCACGCTTTTCGCCGACGAAGCTTGGAGATCAGGCCGTCAAGGTTTCCGGAGTGATCACCTACAACTTCGTGCTGCAATAGCAGGGGCCTCAGCCAGCTGCGATTCGGCAATTGAAAACGCTGGCGGTCGAATCAGTTCGAGATTTCTACCAAAACAAAAAGAGGTACGCAGACCCTATGGCCCGCGTACCTCTCCTCGTAATTTGAAGTGAAGAATTACTCGTTCACATTGTCCACAGCTACGAATTTGTAAACACCATTTCGCAGTTCAAACCAGTACATCATCGCTTCGCCGCAACCGATCCAAAACCTTTTTCGCTTCCCTTCATCCGGCTGGGGTTTTGCTTCCGCGAAGCACTTCTTTGTTTCGACATCAAATATCCTGGTGTAGTCTCTCAGGAATTGCTGCTTCGTTCTGATGCGCTTCGTGCCATAGGGCATCTCCAGCGGAAAGCCGCTCATCGCTGCGACAGCCGCCTTGTCACCTCGGGTCACAGCCAACTGAAACCTGGTCCAAAACGCTACCATCGCCGGCTCTGCTTTTCGCGAGTTGTCCTGCGGCAACACTGTAAAGCAGATGCCGAGAACCATAGGAACCAGTGGTACCAGAAATTTCGCCTTCATTACACTCCCCCATTAGCTGCTATTGGATTTGATAAGTGAATCGTCGAGCCGACTCCGCCGCCGGCTCCACTTCCCGTCTGCTTATGAATTGGTTCGGATTATCCCTCGTGCTTTCCCCGTCATGACTTCCTTTCCGTGTTGATTACGACAGACCCAGCTTGAGGCCATATTGATAAAAGGTTCGCCTGGTTCCCACTCCGTCAGTGTTACGTCGCACTGAATCGTGTCCCCTGCAAAGACCGGGCGGTGAAACTGAAAGGTCAGTTCGCGGGCGATGAAGTTGAGATCGCCGCCAATCTTGGTCGGCAGGGCGGCGGTAAATAGGCCATGGGCCATCAACCGCCCTCGTTCATCTGGCACGAGATGATGCTCGCCCTGATCTCCAGAGAGCTGGTATCGAGGTAATAGTCTTTAGCTGTGTTATGAACGACGACCAGCTTCCCTTCGTAAGGCTTAAGTATAGCTTTGAGCTTTTCGAAAGTAGCCTGGAAGTCATTCTCGTCTGGCATGTATGTTGATCCTTGTCGCTAACCCGCTATCGCAGGGCGGTAACTCCTGCCTACTGCCCATGCCTCCTGCCCGGTAGTGTCCTGGTTTGAGCCAATCTCTGTGCAACCTCAGTGTTCTCTGTGTCTCTGTGGTTGAATATTATTATCGGCTGCTCACCACAGAGTCACAGAGAACACAGAGGACGCACAGAGAAAACTGAAATTAGGACACTGCTCGCCCTCCTGCCTCTGCTCCGGGCTATGGCTCTTTCAATGCCAGCTTCAACACGTGCTGCCGTGCTGCCACAAAGAGTTCATTCTTGTCATTGAAAACCATGCCCGATGCCGTCCCACCAGGATTGAACATTGCCAGATAACGACCGTTTCCATCAAACACCTGGATGCCCTTAATATCGCTGATATAGACGCGGCCTTTGCCATCAACGGCGATCGCCGACGGCGCCCGAAATTGCCCGGGTTGGTCCCCATCGCCGCCGAAGCGCGTTAAGTACTTCCCATCCGGACCAAACTTGAAGACCGCACTGTTGAAAGTGCCAAGCGCATAAATGTTTCCCAAACCATCGATAGCCACCCGAGTATTTAGTTCGGAATCGCCGCTGGTCGAACTGATCGCGGCGCGAATGGTCTGCGTTACGTTTCCGGCGGAATTGAAACGCACTACATCGTCGCGGTTGCTGTACCACGCAGCCACAAAGCCCCCGTCAGCGCTCATGCTGAGGTCATCAAAGCCCCCACCGCCCGCGTACTCCACTTCACCAACGAGTTTTCCGGTTTCGCCTTCATGACGAGCGATCTTCCCGCGCTGCACGACGTAAACAGTCCCCTTCCTATCGGCAGCCAGTCCACGCAAAGGCATTTTCGGATCAACGCTCCACTGCGTTATGAACTTCCCCTCCGGATCGAACACCTGAATGCGCCCGCCGCTGTATTCGCCAACGTAAATCTTCCCCGAGGCGTCTACCGCAATGCTGCGCGCATCCTTGAACATGCCCGGCCCGATTCCTTCTGAACCAAAGTGGAGGGTCTCGGTAGCAAATGCATTGCGCGTCTCTTTGTTGCTCGGATTGTTAGGCCCCGTTTTAGTTGGTGGAGTGAGCTTGTTATCGCCAGGCGAAATGCTGCCCTTGAGCAAAGGGACAAGAAATCCGCCCATAGCGATTGCTCCAATAAGAACACCGAACAGCGGAATCAGCACAATCAGCAGGATCCACTTGGTAGCTTTTCCGCCCGCGACTGTATTTCGCAGGTCGATACTGACGGGCGAAGTGATCTGCGCCGGGCGGCCCCGCATTTCATCAGGGACTGAAAGCGAACTATTGCAATATGGACAGCGCGCCGTAAGGTTCGCGCCGATTACATCATTCTCATAACTTACTGGCGCACCGCATTTGGGGCAATCGAACGTTTTAAGCATCTGAACTCCTGTCTTCTGCTTACTGCCTCCTGCTTACTGCCTCCTGCTTCCTGCCTCCTGGCTCCCGCCGCCTGCCGCCTGCCGTCACCATCCCATGCGTTCGCGCAACGAAGTGATGTGCGCTACATGATGACGACCGTGCCAGGCATAGAGCGCAAGGTTCTTATCGAGACTCACAGTACCTAATTCAGGATGGCGGAACGTGCGTTGAAAATCTGTCCCCGTGAGCGATCGCAGAAACCATGTCCAGCGTCCGTGAAGCGCTTCCAGTAGATCAAGCGAGAGCTCGATCGGAGCTTGGTTGGCATCATCCAGCCTGGCCCAGCGATCTTCGAAGTAGGGCTTGATGGTCGGCTCTTCTTCGGTGACTGCGAGTTTGAATCGCACGTAGCTATTCATATGACTCTCTGGTACATGATGGACCACCTGGCGAACCGTCCATCCTTCAGGGCGATAAGGTGTATTGAGTTGTTCTTCAGAGAGTCCGTTTACGGCCGCTCGCATTTTTTCAGGAGCCGCGGCTATTTGATCGATTAAGGTCTTTCGCTGTTCATTCGAGAGCATTCCTGCAAAGTCAAATGGGCCAACCGGGTATCGCAGATCCATTTTTTGCCTCCGGATCTTTCTTATGTTGTGTCTTAATCTGGGTTCGGTTTATTCTCGCGCAGTTGCGGTAGCTGTTCAGCTGCGGCTTATTCTACGGTGCGATCCTGGTTGCGACAACTATGACTGAAACAGCGGACGTGGTGATCATTGGCAGCGGCATCGTTGGCTCAAGCGTGGCCTACCACCTTGCCGAGCAAGGCTGCAACAATGTGCTGGTGATCGAGCGCGAAGCGCACCAGGGTAAGGGATCAACTGGAAAGAGCATGGGCGGCGTGCGCGCGCAGTTTTCCACGCCGGTCAACATCCAGATGTCGCGCTATTCGATCGAGTTCTTTTCGCACTTCGATGAGGTTGTCGGTCATCCGGCAGACTATCGCGCCCATGGCTATCTGTTCTGCGCCACAAACGAGCGCCACCTGGAATATCTCAAAGCAAATCGTGAACGCCAGAAAGAGCTGGGCGTCAAGAATGTAGAGTTGGTTTCCCGCGAAGACATTGCGAAGTTTGTTCCGCAATTGCGCGTAGACGACATCGTCGGGGGCACGTTCTGCCAGACCGACGGCTTTGTTGATCCACACAGCGTGATGATGGGTTTCATGCTGAAGGCGCGTGAGCGCGGCGCGCGACTATGGCTCGACACGCCAGTCACAGGTATTGAAGTAGAAGGTTCCCAATCCCTCCGTTTCGAGCGAGTGCTTGTGCCGCCGCCCACTAGAACCGAGTCATCCTCAATGCCTGTTCAACGTCGCATAGCGGGCGTGATGACCAGCCGGGGACTCGTTTCCACCCGCATTGTTGTCAATGCTGCCGGCCCCTGGGCAGCAAATGTTGCCCGCATGGCCGGCGCCGAATTGCCGGTGGAACCCCTGCGTCGTCAACTCGTTCCCACGGAACCCTTCGAGGGACTTCCCAAGCGCTTTCCCATGGTCATCGATATGTCCACTGGCTTTCATTTCCGTCGCGAAGGAAAAGGAATCCTGTTGGCCTGGAACGATCCGGAAGAAACTCCCGGCTTCAAGACTGACTTCGATCCCGGTTTCATTGAAAAGATTCTGACGCACGCCGCCTCGCGCGTGCCGCGTCTCGCGGAGGCGGAAGTAAATCCACGTCGTGCCTGGGCGGGCCTTTACGAGATGACACCAGATCACCACGCCATTATCGGCCCGGCGCCGGACGTTGCCGGTTTGTATTTCGTCAACGGCTTCAGTGGTCACGGCGTAATGCACTCTCCCGCTTCGGGTCGCATTACTGCCGAACTAATCCTTCACGGGCGCTCCGATCTTATCGAAGCGGAGCAGCTCAATGTGGAGCGATTCGCCGCGGGACGATTACTGGAAGAAACGGCAGTGCTTTGAACCAGCCTCCGCCTTGCCGGTAGCGGCTGTTGTTTTTAGGGTTCGGCCCCGTTCTGTTTCGCGATATTGACTCCCGATAGATTCTCACTTATAAACCAAACCGCACGCTCATCCCTGGCGGTCATCACATTTAAGGTAATCTCACGGAGCCTGAAAGCAACAAAACAATGCCCACCGCAGTCAGCGTATTAAGTGGACGCGCGACTCACCCTCGCAAGCCGACTCTTTCCCTATAGGAGCAAAGACCATCATGCCTGACCCAACCCTCATCACTTTCCCACCAAGCCTGGATAGCGAACTTAGCCGCTTCCTCCTGACCCACTACCAAATCCCCCACCGGGAACAACGTCATGTTTTGATCCTTTCCTCGTTTGCTACGCTCTGGCATGGCTACACGGTGCGGTTTCCGCTCCTTTATGGCGACTCTTATCGACTCAATACTGTGCGCAAGATGATCGACCACTTTGAGCCGCTGAGCGCGGCCGACCGCAAGCTGTTGCCGGACAATGATCCGGAACAAGCCAAAGCCGACTGGACCTACTTCAACAATACATTGGGATCTGCAACCTCGGTTTTTGGTTATTACCATCTCTTGAAACATCGCGAGATCATGATCAATCCTCTGAGCGATGGCGCGTTGAGGTTTGAGGTTGCTGCCGTGCGCATGGCCTATCCGATTTTCGCAGGACTGTTGCGAGTGCTCCTGCGGCTCACCGCCAGCCACGCGGAAATTGCGTTAGGTGAAATCCGCAAGGTGATGCAGACCGTCGATCTGCGTCTCAGTGATGGCAGGCGGTTTCTCATGGGCGACCACTTCTCGCTATCCGACATGGCGTTTGCTGTTGCCGCCGCCCCGGCCGTTTGGCCTGATGAGTATGGAGGCAAGCTGCCACCACTCGCTGACACGCCTCCAGAAGTGCAAAACGTGATTGCCGAAATGCGCGAACATCCTGCCGGCCAATTTGCTCTCCGCATTTACCGAGAACATAGAACACGGCGTGGGTGACGCAGCAACGTCACGATCGGCAAATCGACTCAGCGCTTCGAATTTAGGCTAGTGTCCTGTTAGTCACCAACGGGGCCCTACCAGATTTCCAGCACTGATGCAGTTTGAGTGCTTGCCCTTAGTACAATGGGCAGTCCCATGAGGTTAGTACCAAATTTCCGGTAATGGTTTTCACTACCGTTATCCCGTGGTAATCTAGTCGCCCCTGAATGGCCCGAGCGCGGGGGCAGTCGCCATACCGCCCACGAACCACAGATCGCAACGGGTGGTCCTCGAACTGAAAAGTGGATCAAAACATGCCCACAGCAATCAGCAAGAAGCCCATCGCTTTCGACAACAACCACGAAGCGATTGCAGTTTTCCCGCCGGCAGGCGCCAAAGCTGAGGACATCATTGCCGCTTTGGATATCGGGGGCTACCAAGCCGTCCTCCTAATCATTGGTGGGGCAGACAACGTTGACGAGAAGCTGAAGTCACCGCTGACGCAAATGTTTAGTCGCGGTGTCGCGCGCGCGGCAGCGATGATGGACGCGGTAATCATTGATGGTGGAACAGAGGCCGGCGTTATGGCGATGATGGGCCAGGGCGTCGCCGAACGCGGGTTTAAGTCTCCATTGATCGGCGTGGCGCCGCTCAGTATGGTTAGTTATCCCGGTAGTGAGGGAAAGGCCGAAACACCCCTCGACCCCAACCATTCTCACTTCGTCCTCGTCAGGGGCAATGCCTGGGGCAGCGAAACTAACGTCATCTTCAAACTCGTAAGGGGGCTGAAGAGCAGCAAAGCGCCGGCAGTGGTATTGCTCGTCAGTGGAGGAGCAATCACGAAAAAGGAGGCACTGCAAGCCGTTCGGCAAAATCTTCCATTGTTTATCGTCGAAGGCAGCGGGGGAACGGCGGACGAGATTGCCGCTGCGTGGAAAGCAAAACCAGAACATCCAGACGACCCCGTGATGGCCGAGATCATCGCAGACGGCAGGATAGAGCTTCACCTCCTGGACAATTTAGTAAACAGTGCCGAACGTCTTCTCATGCGCGCACTCGCTGGCGACAACGTGTTGCTCCAATCGTGGGCGCATTTCGCCGATTATGATCTAAACGCCAATATTCAACATAAGAGATTTCATCGACTACAGGTAGCAATCATTTCGATTGGAGTTCTGGGCACCGCTCTGGCGTTGATCAGTCAAGTTTACGCAGAACCGAAGAGTCCTGATGGCACTGTCCTGCTGACTCCATTGGCAGACTGGTGGTTCTATCGACCATGGAATGTGAATCAAATCGTAGACCCAAGAAATTTCTTCAGGAGACCCTGGGTCGGCTGGTGGCTCATTCATTATTTGCTGCTCATAACACCCATCCTCTTAACAATGCTCATCACCGCAGCCAATCGTTTCAAGCAGGGCAAAAAGTGGCTCTTGTTGCGCGCCAACGCCGAAGCAATAAAACGAGAGATCTTCAGATATAGAGCCAGAGCGGGCGATTACAAAGATGTGCCAACCTTGCCGCCTGCCGCGCCGGCATCTCCTGTGCAACCGGGACAGCCCGCCCCGCCTGCAGCTCCCGGATTTCCATCTCCGCCTACTCCCGACCAAGTGCTCGCGCAAAGGGTTGAGGATGTTACGCGAAATCTGATGCGTACCGAGGTAAATGCAGCGGGGCTCAAACCATATGACAAGGACAAAGGTCTACCTCCCGACATGGACGCCGCGCAGGGCGGAGATGATGGTCTCAGCTTCTTGACTCCAGATCGTTATGTGCAAGTTCGATTGGGAGACCAGCTTAACTACTACCGGACGAAAGCGGTCAAGCTTGAGCGGCAATTAAAGGTTATTCAGTGGTCGATCTTTATAATTGGCGGCTTGGGCAGTCTGCTGGCCGCCATAAACCGCCAGGTGTGGATTGCGTTGACAACCGCTCTGGCCGCGGCTCTGACAAACTATTTGAGCTACCAGCGCACCGACGAAACGTTAACTACATATAATCAGGGCGCCACCGACCTGAATAACGTTAAGGCATGGTGGACGGCCTTGCCGCCTGAAGAGCAAGCAAAACAAGACAACGTGACTACACTGGTTGATCACACCGAACAAGTGCTCCAGTCGGAGTTGGACGGCTGGGTGCAACGGATGACGAATGCGCTGGCCAGGCTACGCACGGGTCAGCAAACGGCGCCAGCGACAGCACCGGCCCCAATGGGTGCGGAAGCTGCCGGCGACCAGATTGTCGGCGTAGGTGAGACTGCACCCGATGAATATGCAGGCGCTGGCCCAGCTGAAACCGCTTCGGAGACTGCCGGCGACGAGGTTGTCAGCGAGGGAGAAACCGAAGAGTCTACAACCGAAGAGTCTACAACCGACGAGTCTACAACCGACGAGTCTACAACCGACGAAGAGGCCGCAACGGATGAGGCGACTGCAGGCGACGAGGAAACCACAGAAGAATCTGAGCCTCCGGGGGGATGATCCCGGAGATTTACCGCCGATCATCCAACTCGCGTTCATATCAGGCGACCGGGAGTTCTCAATTGGCAGACTGCTCTAATCGTGAGCGCCATAACCGTGAAAGTAGACTGACGGGGCGAACAAATCGGGGGAAACACTCTAATAACTACGGCTTCGCAGAAGAAGTAAGTAGATCAGTCCGCTCAGCGGACGAATTACAATAGCCCAGCAGTTGGCTGCTGGGATTGGACCGAAAGACATCTAGTCCGTGAAGCGGACGGCTGAATGGCCAGATATCGACCCTTTCAGTCGTCCGTTCCACGGACTGGTGGCCAATTTCTCTTGTCCCAGCGATAAAATCGCTGGGCTATTATCAGCCGTCCGCTGGTGCGCACTGGGATGCACATGTTTTTGTGCAAAGCCGATAACTACTAATATCCTGGTTGCCCTGAAGCTGCTTAGGAGTGCTAGGTCAAACCTATACGACTCCCAAACGACCAGCGCTATTGGGGGCTTCTATTTCTATTGAAGAGATCAGTAAGGTTAACGCCGACCCCAATCTTGTAGTAGTCGCGATTGGGTTGTAGCAACTGCTGTAGGTCCGAGGGGGGGATATAAACCTTCGGATCCGTGATCAAAATCGAACCAGGGTCAAGGAAGATCGGATTCTCGATGTTCACTCCGCCAGCTCCAAACTTCATCATCGCGTTTCCGTAAAGATATATGAAGCTTGCCTCTCTGAAGGGCAACGGGTAAAAAGCGTCGATCCTGAAGACGAAGGCGTTTTTCCGCGCTGTGATCCTGGTTTTATCGGTTGGATCATCCCTAACCCCGTACTTTAGGCGTCCGCCAGTGACCGCCTCGTTCTGCCCCAGCATGAAGTCAAAAACTGCGGGAAAGTGATTTCGGAACCGCGTACAGTCTTGATCTTCGCAATAGAAAGTTTTTAGTCGCACCCCAGCATACCACTGACGCAAGAAGCGGTCGCGATCAAGCGGAACAAAGGCTACAAACTTTTTAGCGGGGTCCGGTGTACCATAACGGTCAATGAACGGTTGGAACTGTGGACTATTAGGGTCGGGGATCGTGAAAATTTGTGCGTTTTCCTTTTTTGCCGTTAACGGGCTGATCGCTCCCGCACCTGCCGCAATGTAAAAGCGGGTTTTTTGTCTAAACCCCGGAATCAAACTTAGAAAGGAACCATTGGAGCTAAATGCACGTACCTCCGCCCCCGCGAGAAAATCGAAGCTTTGCACAAGACTGCCTGTCGTTCCTGACTGGCCAACTTGATTGACTAAATTTGTGGGCAGAATACCTGTCGCGGTGATCTGATCGGGCGTACTAGCCAGTCGAATCTGTCCCCAAAAACCGGCGCGAGGCACTCTTATCGGTCTTCCGTCGGGACCTGTTACCACGTTTCCGTCTTTTTTCTGCGTGTTGAAAATGAATGGCGAGGTAAAGAACAAGTCTAGAAAGGGTTTGGTTTCGCTATTTGCCGAACTAGCCCCCGCCTGTTCGAGACCCACGACCAACCTCGTGTTCTCGCTGTTAGTAACGATTGTTGAGACCTCGTTCTCACTGCCACAGGCCGCCCCCTCACAAACCACTGAGGTTGAAGCCTGATCACCGTCATCCGTGAGCGGATCCGAGAACACCGTTATTTCGTTAATACCTTCCTCGATCCTTACACTCGGTTTCACTTCCGCCTCTGACTCTTCGCCCTTGAATTTGACGTCCCAAGTATCCTGCCGCTGCTTAACAGGCTTACCTTTGTTCAGGACTCTGACAAACAGCTTAGTGATGCTTTTTTTGGTCACTCTGATCTTAGAGGTAATGAACGAGACATCATGCAATTCAACATCCTTAGGCCCGACTATGACTACTGTGCCGGTTTGCTCGCTTCCGCTACATTTATCGTTGCAGCTTATCTCAGTAGAGTCCTGCGGGCTGTCATCAATCGATCTGGCAGCGTCGAAAACGGTTAGTACATTCATCCCTTTCCCAATTTTTATCTTTGGCTTCAGGACTGCCTCGTTCCTACCTGCTTCGAACTGAACATCAAGCGTCTCACCATCTCCCACCAGCGGCTTCTCCAATGGCTTCCCATTGTTCAGGACACGGACAAAGACCTTTGTAACATTGCTGTCCTTCTTGATAGTGATCTCCGACAACACACTTGGCCTATTCTGAGCGCCGCCTTCTGGAATGTTTATGCGAATTGCTTCAGCTACGGTAGCTACCGGAGTGTCACACTTTTCTCCGTCACAACTTACCGTCACAGAGGCTTGATCCACCTTGTCGAGAGGGTTATCCAGGTTGACGAAAGTTATTAGGTTCTCACCTTTTTTGACGCGGAGCTTCGGAGTCAAGATCGCTAAGTCATCGGTATATTTGACAGGCAGTTTGCTCTTCGTCTGCTCTATGATTTTTCCGTCGTTTATAACCAGAACAAGCAACGTCTGAATACTGCTCTTCTTCACGGCTATCACAGAATTGACTAGTCCGTTTTGCACCTTCCCAGCGGAAGGCGTCAAGATGCTAATGTTGCCAGCAGTTTTCGGAGTCTTCGGGGTCTTCGGAGCCGTAACTTGCTCGCTGCCTTCAGCTTCAACTTCTTCCGTTGTGGGATTGCGGCACTTATTGCTGCAAGTTACAGTGATTGAGGCGCTCACTTTCGGATCAGGCTTCCCTGCCCTCAGTGCAGTGAGTTGGACCCTATTTAGCCCTTGGAAGAGATTGGCTGAAAAAGACTGTTCATCTTTATCCGCATCAATGTCGACATCCGTTTTTGCTGTGTCCAGAGTGGTCGTAACTCCCCCCGTTACATCGATCTGAAAAACCATCACTCTGACTTTGGTGATGTCTGAACCGCTGACAGTAAAGTTCAGATAGAGAGCACCCTGGCTGCGCAAATCCGTTGTCGCTTTCACCTGCGGGTCGGTAATCTTGATCTTGGGCGTTTGAGCAAACGCGGGAGTCGCTGAGGCTAATACCCACAAGCAGCAAAAGAACAAACACAAAAGTTTTGTGTGCCTCAATCCTGGAGAAGCATTTGAGTTTGGGAGCAAACGCTCGGTCGCGGTCGTTTCCATTGGCGTTCCTTTGCTGTAGGAAGCTGGTATCGGAGGAGTACGGGATCGCAGGCTCTGAGGACCAGCCAGTTGAGAATCAGTAAGGCTGCAAATAGATACTCTAGTTTCGATTTGCCGTCAACATTTTTCTGCAAGTTTTTTGTAGTCTGAATTTCCGCAACTAAGGTCTCCGATAAATTGTCCCTGCGTTCCCCGAGGGATGGAGGTGTAACGAAGACAACGTCGATTACCGCGGAACCCCTAATGATTAGTTGCTACCTAATCTCTATGACAATGGTGCGCAAAACATTTCAGAAGTTTTTTGGATCGAGGTGTTCCGGCAAGATAGCCAGATCAGGCCCATGGTGTCATGAATGCCTGGCAACCAAGTCACAGTCTGTCCAATCCGCCATACCGACGGGATGTCATGAGGCCTGCACCTCGACCGTCAAACAATACGCCAAGAAACTGTAGGTAGGCCTCTCATTCACACCGTGGAGGTTGTCTCAAAACTCGATACTCCTTACGCCGAAGGCGTTGTATAACTTAGCCCAGGGTAACACCCTGGGATTTGGAGACGCAGCTGATCCTACGCTGAAAGCGTTTAATAACCTCCAATACAACACGTAACAAGCTGCAAGAAGTTATCGAACCCATACAGGGTAATAGGTCGTCGCCTGAACCTCTCATCCCAGGGGGTGCTACCCTGGGCTGAGTTATACAACGCCTCCGGCGTAAGGAGGTTGGTCCTTGGGCCTCAGCCGAGCTGTGACACAGCCTAAGCGCGCGAAGCGATGAGCATCGCCCGTCGCATCGCCTCGATCCTTCTCCTCGAACCTCGCCCTATATTGAGTTGTACAGGAGACATTGACTCTAGCGAGTCACCCACCCGGTCGCTACTGCTCCCGGTTCCGTATTTGTGCGTCGCAGCATCTCGCTTCCTGCTTGAAAACATGATCGCCAAAGTCGCGCAAGAAAAAAAGTCTGGAACCGTGGGTCGACGAATACGGAACCGGGAGCTGTAGCGACCGGATCCTTTCCGAGGCGGTCAACTTTGACGATCAAAAGCCTTTTGTATTGAGGGAACGAATTCCTGAAGCGACGAGTGCAGAGCCGCTCGCCCTATATTGGGTTGTACAGCAGATCTGACTCCTTATTCCACCCCGCTTGATTGGCGCTAAAGACTGGCGAGGTAGCGCAGTGCGCGGATGCTCGGCAGAAAGAAGTAGGCGCCGCCTTTTACCGTCACGAAGCGCTCCAGATTGTGGACGCGCGTGCGCAGGGGATCGGCCTGCACGGTAAATATTTCGTCACCCTTAACTAGATTGCCAACGAGCGGATCGACTTCGCCGTCGAGGCCGCCGAAGACGGGATTGTTAACCCAGGTCTGTTGGACGAATTCAAACTGGCGTTCAATGTCGCTATTCAGACAGAGGAAGTGAAGTCCTCGTGGGACGCCGTCATCAGTCCGCCGATCCTTTGGGCGAACCCCGTATGATCGACCGCGCCGGAGAATGCGGTGGCGATTCGCTGTGGCCAGCGCAGTTGCCGCGTCAGGACCGAGGGTGTCGCGCGGGTTGGAACGCCGAACGTGCGAACCAATTGGACACTTGAAGCCCTGCGCATCGCTGTCGCGATAGCCAAAGTCGTCTGCTTTGCTCAACGCGGGATCGTCTGCATCGGGTGACAAGACCAGCGGGGCGCCGTTTTGCCAACGTCCGACAAACTTAGCCGCCAGGTAGTCGCTGGCCCTGGAATCCAGTTGCCCGTCGAGCGTACGCGTTGCTTCGTCAAGGAAGTGGCAAAGCTTTGCGACATGCTGCGCCAACTGGCGAAAGACCAAATAGGTGCCATTGCGACCCAGATCACGGTTCATTGGCCGATCTTCATCAGGACTAGCCGGCTGTTCTTTTCCTGCCACATCCACTTCCGTCAGGTCGTGTAGAGCGTGCTCCGGATCTAGGGCGGCGCTGACCGAAGGGCTATCGGCCGGCTTGCCGTAATCATTTATGTAGCCAAGTAGAATCTCGCCGGCTTTGATCACGTTTCGTGGCGCTGCATCCCTCGTTTGAATGGTGCCTTCGATGGCGGGTTGACCCATGCCGTCAGCGAAACCGAAATGTTCATGGATATCGGGTTGCCGTCCGGCTCCTAACGCGAATAGTTCGGTAAGCCCGCCGGGGATAAAACCAGCGCGGTGCTCGTTGACTACTTCGTCAAGCGTAAGCTCGTCTTTACCGAAGAGCAGTAGCAGGATATCAACGACTTTGGTCTCATCCGGCTCCTGATAAAAGCCCCAATCCCAGTTCGCGGGCGCATTCTCAGCGCCATCGCCAAGTATCCGCGAGCGGTGTGGCGTCGCCATCCCTTCAATAAAGGGCCGCGAAAAAGTATCGAGGGTCTCCGCATCCAGGCCAAGCCGTTTAAGTCCGGGATGCGTAATTGCCACATTGGTGCAGGAAATGAACTCCTTGCCCTCGCTGGTTGTAACTTCGTTCACGAGCTGCGCCAGCCAGTGACGTGCCGCCGGCGCATCGTTCACGTGAAGGAGGTGATAACTTACACAGGGCAGGTGGGCATAGCCGCTAATGACGAAACCCTGTATATCCTGCATGTCTTCAGGTTTGAGTTCAGCCACGAACTTTGTCTCCTTAGTTAGAAACGCCGCACCCAGTCGCGCGTCGCCGCATCATCCAGTGATTTGAACAAGTCATCACGGATAGCGCTGTTGTTGTCGATGGTCTGCACGGTTAACTCCTTGTAGGCGCTGTACCAAACATTCGTGTAGGTCTGTTTATCGCGCGCGTTCGCCTTGAAGCGCGAGCCATCGCGCGCGCCCTCCTTCACTAGCCAGCGCGTCTTGGGAAAGCCCACCGTATTGGTCCAGATAGCGGTCAGTCCGGGGCTCGCTTTATCAATAAAATCGTCAAGATAGTTTTCCCAACTGCCGTCGAAGTTGCTGACAAAGTACAGACGCCTGCCGTTATCGATCATGGACCAGTGGGCGAAGTGGATACTGGGAATGCCGCTCAGCTTGCCCTTGTCGGCGGTGCGCGCGATCAGGTTAACGAGCCAGAGCACGCCCCACAGCGTTACTCGCCGGAAGACTCCGGGTTTGACGGTCGTGATACTGGCCATGTGATTTTGGACGATGTGCGTGCGATCTTCGCGTTCAACCAGCTTCTTGACGTGAGCGTTTACATCGGGATCCGCCGGCGGCGGCTCATGGGTCTCGGTCCAGCGCAACATGACGACCCAGACGATGGCGAGTGGAATCAGCAATGGCAACAACAGCAGCGCGATGATCACTGCAATAACGATCTTTAGCCGGGGAAGGAAATACTCCATCGCGGTCTGTCGCGGTTGACCGTTAACTGCCCACGCCAACATCGGCTGGCTCAGCACAAACGCCTGGATCTTTTGCCGGATCGAGCCTGGCGATCCGATGTTCCCCTGCCGTACGACGGTGTCAAGAAAGTCTTCAATGGAATCGCGGAGGATATCTTCCTGATGCGTACGCTCGACAGTTCGTCCGACGTTTCCAATATGGTAGGCATTGGGACGAACTACGTGCGCGCGTAAATAGGAAAGCATCGCCGCCTTATCGGCAGCACTCGCAGCCGGATAATCACGGCAGCAACTGTAAATGCTGTGCAGGCCCGTGGCGGCATGAGCATAAAGGTCTTCAAGATACGGATCGAGCGAGCCATCAAAGTTGTTTTCAAACACGAAGTAGGCGCCATAGTCGGGGTCCTCGTTGAGCACCAGACTCGCAAAGTGGAGCAGCTTCAAATCGGGAAAAGGAATGTACGGATTCTGCTCAACGTCACACGCCATGTCCTTTAGCAACTTCTCGAGATCGGAGACTCTGTCAGGGTTTACCTTAGTAAGGAAGGTCAGAATTGTCTGTTTCATCTTGGGAGTCTCCAGCGGGATGTTTCAATCGCGGTCGAATTCGAGAATCAAGCTGTCGGGGAAAGGCCCGTCGTAAGCGATCCGCCCCGCGCTCCCGGGCACCCGGCGGAGATTAGGCAATCGCAAGAGGGTAGCCACCAGTTCAGGAATTTGCACGCCGTTTATCGCCCGGCCAAAACAACGATGCATACCGTAGCCAAAGTGGAGATACTCAACCTCGCGGTCCGCGCGAAATACCTTGGGTTCGATAAACACTTCCGGGTCAAACATGGCGGATAGCGTGACCACGAAGACCGTCGAACCTGCGGGGATTTTGCGCGCGCGCGGTCTTCCCGCCGCAACTTCGGTTTCATGTTTGCAGAACCGCACTTGCAGAGGATGGTGCGGATTGAAACGCACTGCTTCGTAGACATAGTTTCGCACCCTGTCCGTTTCCCCTGCCATCGCTGCTGCCCGCGCGCCGGCGAGCGCCTCGGGACGGCGCAGCAACTCGTCAATTCCCAGCGTGACGAACTTGGAAGTGGTATCCACGGCGCCGACGATGAGGCCGCTGAGATTGCGCCGCACCGAGCGATCGTCCAGCCACGCGTGTTCTGCATTCTGTAGCAGCAACAACCGCCCCAGGACGTCGTCCGGTTGATCGGGTTCGCGGAGCCGCGACTTGCGAGTCGCGATCACTTCATCCATGTGTTGACGCAGTTCTGCGCCCGAGCTTTGCGCGTCACGATGCACGTTCGCGTCAGACGTGGGATTCGCGAATATGTCATGAAAAATGTCGCGCATCCAACGCATCATCGTAGGTTCGTCGGGCGCGGGGATGCCGAAGTAGGAGCCGACAATTCTCGTTGCTACAACCCGCGCCAGTCCATTAACCACGTCGATCTTTCCGGCAGGGCGGGCGGCCGCAGCCAGTTCGGCGGCACTTTGACTGACCAGACGACGAATGCGTTCTAGATCCTCAGGTCGCACAGCTTCACGCAAGGTAGCTGCCTCAGTGTCGTATTGCGGCGAGCGGTCCATGCCGAGGATGAAAGGGCCGTCGCTCAGGTTGATGCGGGCTTCGTTGACTTCGGCAATCGTAAAGTCAGTGTCGCGAGTGAGCACTTCGATAACGTCGGCGTGACGCGTAACTATCGCGCGCTTGCCGAGCACGAGAATGGGAAACATTCTGCGCAGGAATGTAAAAATTGGGCGCAGCAAACCGGGGCTCGTCAGTAGATTAAACAACTTGTCCTTGAAAGTGTTTTTCGGAGGCAACCGAGATTCCAATCTAAGGCGCAGGAATGAGACTTAAGAAAGCGAGGACCAAAAGCTTGAGGCGCCTTGTTGCGGAGGATTTATATGCGAAGTGTTAGCAAAAGGCAAGGATTACTAAAGTGAAGTCTTTTAAAGGATCTTACAATCGATTTTTTCCCAACGCGCGCGCGGTGAGGATTACGGCGCCGATTATTAGACTTGCCAGAATGAGCCCGATGCCTGAGGCGACTCCGCTGCTCAGCCAGTTCGATCCCTGGCCTGCCACGAATGAAGGAGCCACAATGAACTCAAGAACCACGAAGCCCACGAAGGCACGAACGCCGATAAGCTTGTACAGTACGGCGGTTAAAGCGATAGCGACAGGGAGCCACAACAAGGGCACGTACTCTGGCTGATCTGGTCCCCATCCGGCAATGACGATAGCGACAACCAGCCAAAGATTAATCAGTAGAAAAAAACCTATGAAGATGCCGGCTCGGACTGCAAACGGTCTTGCCGGCGGGGCTGTGTGAGGGGCCGGAGCTGCGGCTCCGTCCTTTTGCTTTGGCTTCAGAATTGGATTGGTGGCTAATGAGCTAACCGCTTGTCGCACCAAACCTGAGAAACGTTCTCCTTGTTGCACAAAATCTGAGAAGCGTTGCTGTGTCGAGAGGGGTGTTGTCGTTCCTCTTTCGTCAGGCAATGCTGGCGCAGTTGCAGCGGATTGTAGCTCTTGTCCGGATGCCACCGGCACACCGATCAGCGCTGAGATGTCTCTTACCAGTTGATCAATCCCCGGGTGAACTAAATCTCCTTTCCAGCCAATCAGGTCCACGGCTTGAATGGTCCTGAACGCCAGCGGAATCTTGACGTTATCAAGCAAAACCGGGACCAGAATATCGCGGTTCGCTCCTTCGTCCGCCTCGGTTCGTACCCATCGCGAAGCTATAGATTCGTTCGACCAAATAACAACGACACAGCGCGCGGAGTTTAAGGCTTCTTCGATGACCTGGTCATAGGTTTTTCCGGCCGGTATAGCGGTATCCCACCACAAAGACCAACCTCGGGCCTCGAGTGCTCTTACCAGGAGTTCCACTCTTAGCCTGTCTTCCTTCGCATAGCTGAGGAATATATCAGCCATTAGACTTAGCTTGAAAAGGTTTCCTTCGGGCCGAAGTCGAGCGTGCGACGAAGCAGCCGCTGAGGACCGGCCTGTCAGCTATCGTCGGGTGGCAGTTAAATATCTTAGTTTGCGACCAGCGTCAATGGTTTTCCGGGAATGTAAGACGGCCCTACAGTCTTCGCAGCCAGACATTTTATCCATCGTTCTCGTGGAGTGTCTTCGGGAGAGGACACTCCTATCTTTTTGGTTAGGCTCATTCATAGCCTCAATATGAATACGCCCGTATTTCCTTGCTACGCTTTCTGGCACGGTCGTTGCGATGTTTGCTGGACATCAGTAGAGAGTCAATCCAGCCTACTGCGTGACTTCTTCACGTTTAGGTAGAGCGATTTAGGAAGTTCCAAAATGAAGAGCACCTCAAGTGAAAAGAGAACGATGGTGAAAAAGCTGAAATCATCCTTAAAGGCTTTGACGAGAGCAACGGTCCTCGGGATTGCCTTACTGCTCTCCAGTTCTCCGGCACAGGCAGCCAGTAATCCTCCCCCAGGCAAGAGATCTATTCGCGAACGCGTGGAGTTGGTTAGAGAAACCCTCAAACAGAGGGTGGCGAAAGAGCAAATCCCCGGAAGTCAGCTCTCATTTTCTGAGCGAGCGTTAGCTCAGTGGGGTAATTGGGGCAATTGGGGTAACTGGAACAACTGGGTTAATTGGAACAATTGGAATAACTGGAGAAACTGGGGCAATTGGGGTAACTGGGGTAACGTCTGAGACCCAGGGCTTTGGTACCGCAGCGGCACAGACCCACTCGGTCTTCGATATGGCGCGTCGAGATGTAGGCGCTAAAAATTATGATGAGCGTACTGCCCCGCCAACTTGCATTTCTAACCGTTGTTTTCAGGTCGGCCTCTCTGTGTGGCTCTGAGACCAGCAACCTCCATCAGTAAGTTCTCAGCCACACCTCAACTCAGGCAGCAGGTGTCTCGCCATGGTGGCTATCGAACAGATATCAGATGTGAAGAGTTTTCCATTTCCTCCGGGAGGCGTGGAACTCCTGATCATTCAGCCTTCTCCGTTTTGCAATATCAATTGTGATTACTGTTACCTCCCGGAGAGAACCTCGCGCAAGCGGATGTCGACCTCTGTCCTAAAGCAAACCATCGAAAGCCTGTTTGCCGCCGGCCTGGTTGGAGACAAGCTGAGTATCGTCTGGCACGCCGGTGAACCCCTGGCGCTGCCCATATCGTTTTATGAAGAAGCCTTTCAGGCTATTGCTTCACTTCCGATTCCTAAAGAGAAGATTACTCATTCGATGCAATCCAATGGGATGTTGATTGACGATCAATGGTGCTCGTTCTTCCGAACTCACGATATCAGGCTTGGACTGAGCATTGACGGACCCCCTTTCATTCACGACGCGCATCGGAAAACACGTAGTGGGAAAGGAACGCACGCTCAGGTGATGAAAGGCGTCGAAGCTTTGCGCCGGCACCAAATAGATTTCCACGTCATTGCAGTTATCACCGAACAAGCGCTGGACTTTCCTGATGAAGTTTTCCAATTTTTCTTAGACAACGACATTCGTCAGGTGGGATTTAATATCGAGGAATTGGAAGGCGTAAACCAGACCTCAACCTTGATGCACGACTCCGTTGACCAGAGAATCAAGGATTTCTTCCGCCGGATCTATTGCTTACAAAAGGAGTCTGACGGGATTGTGGGGATTCGGGAATTCGATCGCGCATATCAGGCCATTGCCCAGGCAAGAATCGATGATGAGCAGTTGCTTTCCCCACACAACGATCAGGTCGAGCCGTTCGCAATAATTAGCGTTGCCTATGATGGAAGTATCTCTACTTTTTCTCCGGAGTTGCTGGGCATGAAGAGCCCAGAATATGGAGATTTCTACTTTGGCAACGTGATGACGGCCGGCCTCAACGATGTTGCCTCAGACGGCAAATTTCAAAATGTGCTGAAGGACATTCAAACTGGAGTAAAGCTTTGCTCTGACGGGTGTGAGTATTTCTCATTCTGCGGCGGTGGCGCACCCTCGAACAAATACTATGAGAACGGTTCTTTCGCTTCCGCGGAGACCATGTTCTGTCGCTATACGATCAAGACCCCGATAGACATCGTGTTGGAAGATCTTGAGTTATCGCTCGGTATTTCCCAACAGAGTTTCGAATCTCAACAGATTGTTTCAGCCGGAAGGTAAACCCATGCTACCCCAAAAAGGTCTTCTAGAAGCTTTCGAAGACGATATATTCATCAATTATGACCATGATGATAATCAGGCTCTCATGACAAATTTCAAAGGATGGGTCGATACGATGCATGAAAGCCTGGCGAGGCGTTTGACCCAACTAGTCGGTGAGAAGCCGAAGATCTGGCGAGATATCCTTATGGGCGGCAATCAGACGCTTACTGAAACTCTCGTCATCAGACTTTCGAAGACAGCTTTCCTGGTTTCCGTGCTCTCGCCCAGTTACATCAAATCACGATGGTGTAGGTATGAGCTGAATGAGTTTTACAAGCGTGCCGCTAACAATGGGGGTATCAAACTCAATAACCGATCGCGAATCTTTAAAGTGGTGAAAACCCCCATAGGAGACGACCCCGCGGTTGACCCTCTTGAGGGAAGCGACCTCCCGCAGGACCTGCGATTATTGTTGCGTGAATCTCTGGGATACGAGTTTTACGAAATCGACCGGCTATCGGGAAAGCTGCGGGAATTTTGGCCCGAGCTCGGCCCGGAGTATCTGAAGAAATTTCTGGAAAGGATGGAGGACCTTGCTCAGGACATTAATGAATTTATTAAGTGTCAGCAACTGCTTCAGAAGGGCGTAGAGAATAGTGTCTACCTCGCAGAAACAACTCCGGAACTTAGCGATGATCGCAATGAAATCAAGCGCACCCTACAGCAGCACCATTACTATGTTCTGCCGGACGAAAATCTTCCTTTTGAAGCCCAGGCGTTTGAAGAGAAGGTTACCAGCTATTTGAAACGGTGCATCCTCTCGATTCACCTGGTTGGATCAGACCATACAACTATAAACGCCGACGAAGAGAAACTGCGGCTACGATTGAATCTCCAACATCAGCTGGCGGCCGAGAGAGTGCGCAAGCAACATGAGTTGGCAATGAGCCGCAGTGACAGCGATCCGGATTATTCACGATTGATCTGGATGCCGGCGGGATTGACGGGACAGGAGCCAGGCTATCAGGAATTCATCGAATATCTGCGGAACGACCCCGGAGTTTATGAAAACGCCGAGGTGCTCTCCGGCGCCAATCTGGAAGACTTGAAAACCACAATCCAAAAGAAGCTCAAGTTTAACCACGAAGAGGGCAGCGGAAAAGAAAAACGCAAGCGCGTCTACCTGATATGCGATAAGCAGGACCTCGATGCCGCCGCCCCGCTGCAGACTTCTCTCACCGAGCAGAAATATGAAGTCTTGCTTCCCTTCAAAGAAGGGGGCCAGGTGGTGAGTGGCCACAAAGAAAACCTGCGGTTATGTGATGCCATACTCATCTTTTATGGTAGCGCCAACACCATGGAGTGGAAACTTAAAGATTTACGACGAATTGATGTCTTTCGTGACAAGAGGCCGCTGCTTGCCAAAGGTATTTACGTCGCCGGCCCGGAGACTGATCAGAAAAAAGCCTTCGATACCAGCGAAGCGTTGGTTATGAAAAACTTTGCCGAATTCTCACTCGAGTCCATAACGCCTTTTCTTAGACAGGTAGAGACTATTGCCCCGATGTTTACTAAAGGAGCGGAAGCATGAGCGAACGTAATCCTTTCCCTGGTTTGCGACCTTTCGAGTTTGACGAGTACGAGCTGTTTTTCGGACGGGAAGAACAGTATGAACAGATGGTCGGCAGACTTAGTGAAATGCGTTTTCTAGCTGTTGTCGGAACATCCGGAAGCGGAAAGTCGTCGCTTGTAAAAGCAGGACTTCTGCCCGCGTTGTACGGCGGGATGATGTCTGCTGGTCCCGATTGGCGAGTGGCTCTGTTTCGTCCGAAAGAGGATCCGATACGGGAACTTGCGTTAGCGCTGAACCATCGCCGCGTATTTGGCGACAGGTCTAAAGAGAACGGTTCATCACAGTTTAAGATGACCGAGGCTATCGATTGGCAGAGTCTATGTTCCCGGCTGAGCGCTGAAGCCAGAGAACAGTCGCACAACCCCGGCGGCAGGGTCCTGGAGGTCTTGCCAGTGGAAAAACGGGACGTGATTTTGAAGGTTGCACGAGGACGCACTGTCGAAGAGGGCAAGTCGGACTTCGTTCAGACATTCAATGAAGTCCTCAAGCAACGAAATTTCTATCAGGCAAGGGACTTTGAAAGGATACAAATCAAGGGCGACGCCAAGGTGCTCTTGAGTAGAGGTCAGAATAATCTTTCGGATTTGGAAATAGAAAAACTCAACCGCCTGATCCTAGAAGCTGCTTACCCACAGGAGATCGCGAAAAACGGAGAGATTCAAGCGCAGATCACCGAGGTAACCCTGCGCCGGGGTGACCTGGGACTGGTTGAAGCTGCTCGTGAGGCGAACATGTCAACCGGAGAAAATCTGCTCGTCGTAGTAGATCAATTCGAAGAACTTTTTCGCTATGCCAGAATTTCAGAGATGAGCGCTCATGGCAATCAAGCAGCGGCCTTTGTGAAACTGCTCCTGGCAGCAAGAAGCCAGCGCGAGATTCCTATCTATGTTGTCCTGACCATGAGATCGGATTATTTGGGAGATTGCGCGGCATTTTGGGATCTCCCCGAAGCTATTAATGAGGGCCAGTATCTTATTCCGCGGCTGACGCGCGATCAGCGTCGGGAAGCCATAAGGGGTCCCATTCAGGTCCGGGGTGCCGACATCACGCCGCAGTTGGTAAATAAGCTCCTTAATGACATGGGGGATAACCCGGATCAACTTCCCATTCTTCAGCACGCCCTCATGCGTACGTGGGACAATTGGGAAAAAGATAAGAGCGAAAATGAGCCTATTAGCACTCGTCATTACGAAGCGATAGGAGCGATGGCTGAGGCATTGTCTCGCCACGCCGACGAGGCCTTCGCCGATCTAAAGACGAAAAGAAATCAGGAAATTGCAGAGAAGCTCTTCAAGTGTCTTACTGAAAAGGGAGCTGGTGATCGCGAAACGCGCCGCCCGACGGAACTTAGAGACATACGCGCCATTACCGAGGGGAAGATCAAAGAAATCGTCGGCGTCATTGATGTTTTCCGCCAAGACGACCGATCGTTCCTGATGCCGCCGTCGAAGAAGCCCCTAAAGAGGGAAACCTCAATCGACGTTTCCCACGAAAGCTTAATCCGCAACTGGACGAAGCTGAGTGAATGGGTAGAACAGGAAGCCCGCTCGGCGAATATCTATCGCCGACTAGTCGAGACTGCCAGACTACACAAGGAAGACCAGGCAGGACTGCTCACCCCTCTGGAGGTTGACTACGCCCTGAAATGGCTCGAACGCGAAAAACCCAATGTGGTCTGGGCCTCGCGTTATCATTGCAATCTGGAGGTCAGAAGTAAGGATCACGACGAGGCGACTTCAGATAAACCCAGGAAGGTTCGCGACCAGGAGATATTTGAGGGCGCAATGGCTTTCCTTGAAGAGAGCCGGATAGAGCACGAAAAGGCGCTTAAGCTGGAGGAAAAAATGCGCCGCAAGGAGGTCCGGCAGGGACAAATTCGCAAATTCGCTGCGATTCTTACCGTAGCCTTTGTTGTTCTAATGATGGCCGCCGGCGTAATTTTCTGGCAATGGAGGGATGTTAGAAAGGCAAATAAGGTAAAAGCGCACCTTACCTATGGCGCTGAAATGAATCTTGCCCAGAGGGAATTTGAAGACAGGAACTTTGCAAAAGTAAACCATCTCCTGCAAGACCCGAACGACATCCTGGCGCAGGATACTTCGTTACGCGGCTTTGAGTGGTATCACCTTTGGCTGCTTTCGCATAACGAGCGCATGACAGTTAGTAAACAGGACTCGGCTGTGCTGTCAGTTGCCTTCCCTAACAACTCCAACATTCTTGCCACTGGTAAAGGAAATGGCACCGTCGAATTAGCAGATCTAAAGACTGGTGAAAGGCTGGCGACACTAGGTGGGAAGTCAGCAAACGTCTCGACGGTAGGAATCTCACCCAACGGCAGACGAATAGGCGTAGGAAGGAAGGATGGAAGCGTCGAACTCTGGACTATCAGCGACGACCTGAAGCGTACGACTCTGCAGAGCGAACTCGTAAAGCAACAAACCGCTGACTCGCCACCAGTCGTTTCACTTACATTCTCCCCTGACAGCAGACTTCTTGCCGTAGGTATACAAAATGGAGTGGTAAGGCTTTGGGATACAACTTCTGGAAAAGAAATCAGTCAAGCGGCAGCGGTAAGCACTATTGATGCGAAGCCTGATACCGCTCCCGCTTCGTCGATTGCATTCTCACCCGACGGCAAGAGTCTCGCGATCGGCAGAACGGGAAAAGTAATGCTGGTTGATCCTTCCTCCGGTAGAGAACGCTTCACTGCGCAGTTGGAAGAACGGGCGATTAGTGAACCCGTTCCTATCAACGCCCTGGCGTTTTCTGCTGACGGTGAGATTCTTGTGATGGGAAGAGCTGACAGCACCATCGTCTTATGGGACCTGGTCGAGAACAAATACCTCCTCACCCTTGTAGGACACTCGATGGAGGTTCTGACGGTAGCCTTCTCCAAAGAAGGAATTCTCGCCTCCGGAAGCGGAGACGGCAGTATAAAGCTTTGGAATTTGGAAAGCTTGTTCGACTCGGATTATCGCCGGTATCTGATTGGACGAAATTCTTCCCGGGAGAAACCTTCCAAGCTGATGTCTCGGGCCAGGCTCAATACTGAAAAGGCTATTGAGACGGCAAACGTGCAGCGTGAATTCCGAAACGAAGTAAGCAAGAACCTACTCATTGGCAGCTTGAATGGTCACGCCGGGCCCGTCAAAACTGTCGCATTTATGCCCGATTGCAAAAGCTTTGTTAGTGGTAGCCAGGACGGAACGGTCTTGCTCTGGGCCGCAACTATAGACAGTGCTATCAAGGCAACGGTTCGCCTGGGATGGCAATCCACCCACGGGCTTTCGTCGTTGGCATTTTCGCGCGATGGCAAGATGCTGGCAACCGGGAGCTACGATGGCAGCGCCGAGATATGGAATACGGAGACGAAACTATCGGACGCCGATAAGGGCAAACAACTGCAAGGACGGGGTTCGCCAAAGGTCTCAGCGGTTGCATTTTCGCCCGATGCCCAGACTCTTGCGACTGGAAGTTGGGATAAGAACGTCACGCTGTGGGAAGTGAGCACCAGACGGAAGCTGGCAGAATTGAGCGGCCACTCCAAGTCAGTTTTATCAATAGCCTTTTCGCCGAACGGTAAAATCTTAGCAACAGGAAGTGCCGACAAAACCGTAAGACTCTGGGATGTGAATACGAGACAGTTGCTCAAACAAATGGAGCAGCCCAGCCCAGTTTTGTCTATAGCGTTTTCACCTGACGGCACAACTCTCGCAATCGGAATGGCTGATACTACTGTGAGACTATGGGACATGAATGGAGACAAGGAAGCAGGGAGGCTGAAGGGCCACACGGATGCGGTTTCATCAGTTGCTTTCTCGCCTGATGGTCTTACGGTGGCTACTGGCAGTTGGGACACAACCGCGAAGTTATGGGATTCTCGCACCAGCCTGGAGCTAACAACTCTCGAGGGGCATTCTCAGGCGGTCTTGTCGGTTTCATTCTCTCCCAATGGTGCAAGACTTGCCACCGGCAGCCAGGATGGCGGCGTAAAGTTGTGGGATACGAGTTATGAGCTGGGCGACAAGAATACGCGCCATGCCCTGGTCACACTGAAAGGACAAGAAGGGGTTTCTTTAGTAGCGGCCGTGTCGGTAGCATTCAAGCCGGGCGACGGAAACATCCTCGCCATCGGAAATGGGGATGGGACAGTATTGCTGCGCTATGCTGCCACTCCGAATGAGGTATTCGCTCAACAGAAGAGCCTGCTGAACAAATGATCTGATATCGGAAGCTTTCTTATTTGTTGCTGGCGGGCGTCGCTAGTTCTTAATAGATCCCAGCCAGCAGGCGATTTCATCCATCGTCGATTCGTAGATCTGTTGTTGCGGGACACCGAGACTCTTAGGGACTTTCAAGGAATGGTCGCCGCCCTCGATCACGAAGAGCATTGCGGGCAAGTGAAGTCTTTTTATTGTGGCGCGGAGTTCGTCCGGACTACCGAAGGCGTCGCGGGAGCCCTGGACGAACAGCATGGGCGCACGAATATCTTGCAAGTGCGCATCACGAAGTTGTTCGGGCTTCCCAGGTGGATGCAAAGGGTAGCCCAGGAAGACGAGCGCCGCGATTTCACTCTTGGCCGGTCCCTCAGCCGCAACCTGCGACGCGATACGTCCGCCCATTGATTTGCCGCCAATGGCCAGGCGGTTTCCTTTCAACCTCTTATGCTGCGTTGCCGCTTTGATTACGGCACGATAGCAACCCTCCAGTTTCGCTTTCGCATCAGGCACGCGCCGGCCTTGGTCCATGTACACAAAATTGAAAGTCATTGCGTCGAACCCGCGCGCGGCCAAACCGCTAGCGAAAAGGCGCATGAATGGACTCAACTGATTCGACCCGGCGCCGTGTCCGAGAATCACGGTCATGCCAACGCGATCTTTCTTTGACGCAGCGTAGAGCAAAGCGTTAACGCTGTCGCTTTCACTTACGATTACGCTTAATTCTTCAGGCTCTTTCGCCACGCAAGAAACCTTTCGGCGCAGAAAAAAGTATTAATCGGCAAGGTGCAAAGGTCGTCAGAAAAACTAAATAGAATAGTGTTAGTCACTCTGGTTTTTGGTACTGATGCAGTTTGAGTGCTGGCCCTTAGCACAATGTGCAGTCCCATAAGGTCTGTACCACCTCGCCATAGCGGGTGGGTCCGTTGCCTTCATGCTCAATCGGCTCAGTTACATCCCAAAACCCACCCGCTACCGCGAGGTGGTACTAACCTCATCGGACCGCACCTATAACAACTCATGGGCAAACTGCAGCAGCACCTGGTTTTTGCGGTCTAACATTCCAAATTCTCCCTGGGGCATCCCGGCGGTTAGACAAAGACGCGCGACACTCGTTCGTTTATGCCGCAGGTGATTTCATAAGAAAGCGTCCCTGCTGTCCTCGCGAGATCCTCAGCAGTTACGGATAGGCCGGCATCGTGGCCCATGAGTATTACCTCGTCTTCCAGTTGCACTCCAGGCACGTTGGTAACGTCGATTAGCGTGAGATCCATGGAAATCCGCCCGATGACGGTGGCGTAAACGCCGCGGATAATTGCATGGCCGCGATTGGATAAGGCGCGCCTGTAGCCATCAGCGTAGCCAATCGGAATTGTCGCCACGAGCGTCTTGCTCGACGCCTCAAACGTGCAACCATAACCGACGGTTTCCCCCTGTGGCACCCACTTGAGCAACGTGATGCGTGAGTGGAGAGACATTACCGGCCGGAAGTTTTCATTGCGGTCCGCAGGTGCGAGGATGTCGCGCCAAAGTCCATAGAGCACGCCCCCGGGTCGCACCATGTTTCCCCACGCGGTAGGCTGAGCAAAGATTCCGGCGGAATTTGCGAGGTGGTGATACGCCGGCTTGTAACCGTGTTCGCGAAAAGCTGCGAGTGCATTTTCAAAACGCTGTATCTGATCTTTGGTGAGCGGTCCACATGATGGTTCGTCGGCGGCAGCGAAGTGAGTCATCAAGCCCTCGACCCGAATATTTGGGAAACTCTTCAGCGCAACCGCAAACTCCGAAACTTCGTCAAAGCGCACACCGAGTCGCCCCATCCCAGTATCAACCTTAACGTGCACAGCCGCGACCACGCCGCGCTCGCGTGCGGCGCGATCGAACGCTTCGATCATGTCGAGGCGGTAGACCACGGGAACCAGGTTCCGCTCCAGGCAAGCACTTGCCTGTCCACTCCAGAACCCGGCAAGACAAAGGACTGACTTAGTGATACCGCTGTTTCTTAGTTCAATGCCCTCTTCAGGCAGGGCCACACCAAACCAGTCGGCTCCTTCGGCCTCAAGCCGCCGCGCACACGCCACCGCATCATGTCCGTAAGCGTTGGCCTTCACCACGGCCATCACGCTTACATTCGGACCAACCCGGTCTTTAACAATGTGAAAATTTGCCGCGAGGGCGTCGCGATCGATCTCAGCCCATGTGGGCCGGGTATCCGAAAGCACGGGACTGTTTGGTAGCGATACGTTACCCATTATTGAAAGCGCGGTGCCGGGGTTACTCGCGGTAGAGATTATCAAATCGCATGCTTGAAGGAGTAAAGCGAAGTTGGATGGTATCGGTGGGACCATTGCGCTGTTTGGCAACAATCAGCTCAGCAACGTTTTTCTGATCGTCAGGCAGACTATCCCGCTCCTCGGGAGTTTTATACTGCTCCGGCCGGTAGATGAAAGCGACAACGTCGGCATCCTGCTCGAGCGCGCCTGACTCGCGCAAGTCTGCAAGTTGGGGCCGGTGATCCGACCGTGATTCCGGGGCGCGCGAAAGCTGCGAAAGGGCCACCAAGGGAACATTTAATTCCTTGGCCAGCCCTTTAAGCTCGCGTGAAATCTGCGACACCTCTTGTTGTCGCGATTCGAAACGTTTCGCCGAACCACTCATCAACTGCAGATAGTCGACCACAATGAGGTCGAGACGCTTTTGTTCCGCAGCCAGACGGCGCGCCTTCGCACGCATCTCAAGAACCGTGATGCCGGCAGTATCATCGAGGAATATCTTCGCATCGGCGAGCGTACCAAGCGACTTTGCAATCTGCGCCCACTCGGGCCGCGAAAGGAATCCATTGCGAAAGCGCTGCGCATCGATATTGCCCTGCGAACACAGCATGCGCATGACCAACGCTTCCTTCGACATTTCCAGGGAAAAGATCCCCACGACCGCACCGGGAACATGAATGGCTGCGTTTTCCGCTAGCATCAACGCGAGGCTTGTTTTCCCCATTGAAGGCCGCGCCGCCAGGATGATTAGGTCCTGACGTTGCAGACCTGAGGTCAGCTTGTCCAGATCGGCAAACCCGGTGGTCAGTCCGGTTAAGACTGCGGCACGGCCTTCCATCTCCTGGATTTTCTCCAGCAGTTGTTCCGCCACCGGCTTAACATGAACGAATCCCTGGCGGATGCGTTCGTCGGCCAACTCAAAAATGGCGTGTTCGGCGTGATCGAGAATGATCTCCGGCTCGTCTTCCTGTTCGAGAGCTTCCTGGGTAATTTTGTTGGCCGCCCTGATCAGCTGGCGCAGCATCGACTTTCCGCGAACTATCCTGGCGTAGTTTGCGATGTTGGTGGAATGCGGCAGCCCGTAGGTAAGGTTGGTAATGAAGCTGATGCCGCCAACTGATTCGAGCGCGTTTTCCTTCTTGAGTTCTTCGGCAATCAGGATCGGATTAATCTCCGCGCCACGCTCAAAAAGCGCAGTCATCGCAACAAAAATTCGCCGCTGTGAAGGCACATAAAAGTCCTCGGGCCGCAGCAACTCGATTGCCTGGCTGATGAGACCATTGTCGAGAATGATGCCGCCGAGAATTGCGCGCTCAGCTTCGGCGCTATTTGGCAGTGAACGCTCAAGCGATTGCTCGCGTATGGGATCAGGCGTGGCCATTTGAAGAAAAGTCGAGAAGCGATTGGTCTAGCGAGAATTGATAGTTTTTGTTACAAGCGCCAAAGGCGCGGAACACGACAGGTGTGCCGCAAAAAAACGACGCTACAAGTTCAAGCAACTTGTAGCGTCGACTATACAACACACGATCTCAGGTCACCAAAAAAGTATGCGTGTTATTTATTCCTCAGCCTCGGCTGATTCTTCCTGTTTTGGTTCAACCTGTTTCGCAAGCTCTGCTTCCTGCTCGGGAGTCAAGTGGCCAACGATAACTTCGCCTTCCGGCGCGACCTTGACCTGGAGATCGATCGACACTTCGCGATGAAGTCGCAGGGGCACGGTGAACTCGCCGAGGCGCTTGATTGGTTCGCGCAGGTGGAGGCGATGACGATCAATCTCATAGCCACGCTCCTTGAGGGCTTCGGCAATGTCCATCGAAGTTACCGACCCATAGAGGGCGCCCTGTTCACCTGATTTGCGCTTAAACTCCAGGACCAGCTTGTTGATCTGCTCGGCCTGTCCCTCGGCCGTCGCGCGTTCGTTCGCTTCCTTCTTTAACAGCGCCGCGCGCTCCTTCTCGATCTGTTTGACGTTGCTCGTAGTCGCTTCCACGGCCAGCTTGCGTGGCAAAAGATAGTTGCGCGCGTAGCCGGCCCTGACTCGAACAATCTCGCCACGAGCGCCGAGGTCGTCGACGTCTTGTCGTAAAAGTATTTTGGTATGCGCCATTTGGGCAGCTCCTTCCTTATTCGGTCCCTATTTCGACTTTAGTCAGTCGTATACGGCAGCAACGCGATATTGCGCGCGCGTTTGATTGCCTCGGCAAGCATGCGCTGATGAATGGCGCAGTTGCCCGAAATCCGCCGGGGCAGAATCTTGCCGCGTTCAGGGATAAAGTTTCCCAGGAACCTGGCGTCCTTGAAATCAATGATGTCTACCTTTTCAATACAGAAACGGCAGATGCGGCGCCGGCGAATGCGGCGGCCGCCGCGACCCTGCGTAGGACGACCGCGGTCGAAATCATCATCGCCGTTGTAGCGGCGCCCTCGGTCTTCATAATTTGTTGACATAGTTACCTCTTAAATAGTGAATCGTGAATCGTAAATGGTAAATAGGGGACGCCTAGCTGCCGGTTGGACCATCTATCGACCTTCTTACAATGTGCGCTCCAACCACTTGCTACGCGGCGTCTTCCTCTTCCTCAACGACTTCGGGACGAGTAAACTCAGCCGCGGGACTTCGCCTTTGTTCGTCCTGACCACCCGGTCTCTTGGCCGCCTTGCGAGCTCGCTTCGCTTTAAACTTTTCAGCACGGCGGCGATCCTCATCGACTCGCACCGTGATATAGCGAATAATGCGGTCGCTTACGCGCATGCGCCGCTCCAGTTCGGCAATCTCTTTGCCTGACCCTTCAATTTCGAGCAGTACAAAGCTGCCTTCGGTTTTATGAAGGATCTCATAAGCCAATTGCCGCCTGCCCATACTTTCGGTTTTAGTCACCGTGCCACCCTGATCCGTAGCGATCTGCTTCAGACTCTCGGTCAGCTTGGTAACTTCATCATCATCAGCTGCCGGGTCAACGATGAACACCACTTCATATTGTCTTTGCGTTTCCAAAATCTATCTCTCCTTAGGTAAATGGAAAATGGTGAATAGTAAATGGTCGTCCCATTTACCATTCACCATTCACTATTCACTGTTGTTGTATTCCGTCATAGCCTTCAAAACACCATCCCTGAGAATGGCCCGAAGCGCCTCAGCACTTCTTTCTAAAATCTTTTCAACCGCCGGCCGGGCCGCGCCAGAAAATGAATCGAGCACAAATCGTTTCGCATCGGATACCGGATGCTCAGGCTGAATGCCAATTCGCAGCCGCGTGAATTCGTTTGTGCCAACCGCTCCAATAATCGACTTCAAGCCGTTGTGACCGCCGGCCGAACCTCTGGCGCGAATACGAATCTTTCCAAACGGCAATGCCAAATCATCCGATATCACGATCAAGTTCTCGCCAGGCTCCGCAAGCTTGTGTTTCGCAAGCAGACAAGCAACCGCTTCTCCACTTAGGTTCATGTAGGTCTGCGGCTTAACCAGTTTGACAGCAGAGCCTTCAATCGCCCCGCGTCCAACCTGGGACTGGCATTCGCGGCGCTTCACATCAATCCCCTCATCGCCAGCTAATTTGTCAATCAACATGAACCCCAGGTTATGGCGCGACCATTCATAGTCTTTGCCGGGATTCCCCAGGCCAACGACCAAATATTGCCGATTGCCAATTGCCAATTGCTAATTTGGTCTTAGGTCTTTGGCCTTAGGTCTTTGGCGCGCAATCGACCGGATGGTTCGCAAGACCAAAGACCCAAGACCCAAGTCCAAAGACCTCCAGTCTTATTCCTTCTTGCCCTTTTCCGGCTCTCCGCCCTCTTCGTCTTCCTTCTTGCCCTTGCCAATTACTTCCGGCTCAGCAGGACCTTCAACCTCGACAGCAGGCGCGGCCACCGGCTCTTCCTTAACTATGCCTACGGTCGCAATCACCGTTTCTGCCGGGTTAAGAATTTCAATACCCTCAGCGACTTGAATATCGGATATGTGGACCACATCATGGACGCCGAGATTCGAAACGTCGACGTTTATCACGTCGGGAATTTCCCGAGGCTCGCAGCGAATCTCAATCTCACGAATGATCTGCTCGAGTACACCCTGCTCTTCGCGAACGCCCATAGGCTCGCCAACCAGGTGCAACGGCACGGTAACCTCGATCTTCTGACCTTTCACCAGTCGGGTGAGATCGGCATGGATGAGACGGCCGCGCACCGGGTCGATCTGGCGCTCGTGAAACATCACCTCGCTGGCTCCGACACCTTCAATATCAATCGTGAAGATTGTGTTACGGCCAGACTCTGAACGAAGGATCGCCGCCAGGTCTCTTAAAGGTGCGAGCGCTGCCACACTGTCGCCCCCGCCGCCATAAACGGAAATCGGAACCATTCCCTCACGCCGCGCGCGCCGCGCATCATTCTTGCCGCGACCTTCTCGCGTTTTTGCGCTAACCGTAATGTCTTTCTGTTCTGCCATGTCTTACTCCTCTTTACGCTGCTTTACAGACGTTCAGCGATTAGTTTTGAGATTTCAGATCTGAGATCTTAAATTGGGGTTCGGCTTGAAACGAGGTCACGTTACAAGCAACGCAATTTAAAATCTGAGATCTGAAATCTCAGAACCAATCGCTGATGGACTCCTATTTAAGCCACCAGTGTTTGCCCTTCGCTATACGAAGAGCGAGGAAACGCTCGTTTCCTCATGGATCGACTTGATCGCTTTCGCCAGAAGCGGCGCGATACTAAGTACTTTTATTTTTTTCAACTCGCACGCATGATCGCGTAGCGGAATCGTATTCGTAATCATTATCTGCTCAATTTCAGATTCATCGAGCTGCTTTACTGCCTGTCCCGATAAGACCGCGTGTGTGAAACACGCGTGAATTCTTTCCGCGCCAGCATTCTTCAACGCTTTTGCCACTTTCGTCAATGAACCACCAGTGTCGCACATATCATCGACAATCAAACAACTGCGACCCCGTACATCGCCGACAACATTCATCACTTCCGCTACATTCGCCTTTTCGCGGCGCTTATCGCACAGCGCAAGTTCTGCATTCAATCGCTTGGCATAGGCGCGGGCCCGTTCAGCGCCGCCAGTATCGGGAGCAACCACTGTCAAGTTTGGCAGCGGATTCTCCTGGTAGTAACCGATCATCACCGGAGCCGAGTAAAGGTGGTCAACCGGGATGTCAAAGAACCCCTGAATCTGCGCAGCATGCAGGTCAATCGTCAATAACCGGTCGGCGCCGGCCACCGTAATCAGGTTTGCCACCAACCGCGCTGAGATGGGCACGCGTGGCCGATCCTTTTTATCTGAGCGGCCGTAACCGTAGTAGGGAATGACTGCCGTAATCCGCTCGGCGGATGATCGACGAAACGCGTCGAGCATTATGAGCAGCTCCATCAAATGCTCGTCAGTGGGCGGACAGGTGGGTTGTACGATAAATACATCGCCGCCGCGCACGTTCTCGTCAATCTGGAAATTGAATTCCCCGTCCGAGAATCGTTCGGCGAAAGCCCGCCCCATGTCGCAACCCAGATGACGCGCAATTTCTTCCGACAGTTTCGGATTTGCGTTTCCCGAAAAGACTTTGATGCCGCCAGTTGTGCCCATAAAAAGTTATGAGTGATGAGTGATGAGTGATGAGTTAAGAGTGAATACCGGGTCTCACCTCATTACTCATCACTCATCACTCATCACTTATTCCCAAAATGGCTGGGGCGGGAGGATTCGAACCTACGAATGCCGGTTCCAAAGACCGGTGCCTTACCACTTGGCTACGCCCCAATATCAGATCCAAAGTTGAAAGAGCGTAAGAATGGAATATCCCACGAACCCACAGCGCGAAGGTATTCATTCCGCGACACTGTAACACAAGGAAAGATGCGCCAGCCCGCTTCCAGTTTGATTTCGTTAACGGCGCGCTGCTGATCTTCCCGGTCGGCAAAGATACCAAATACGCTCGAACCACTTCCAGCTAATAAAGCGCCACGAGCACCAGCCTGGAGTAGGGTCTCTTTAGTTCGTCTAATCTCAGGCTCAATATCAAAGATCACAGACTCAAAATCGTTCTTCAACTCGTTCCGTAAACGATTCTTCCAGTCATCGGGCAGAGGCCACGGCAGTGATGGTCGTGAATTTGCCTCGTTACGCGAACTAGAAAGAATAGGGTCGGCATTCGTCGTTGTCAAGGAAGGTGAACGCAGCACAGCGTATGCCTTAACCGTTGAAACGCCGACGTTTGGTGTGATCACTATTAAGTGCTGAACTTCGTCGTCCCGGTTGTCCGGTTGCGAAGCCGCCGTTGCGCCGGTTCCGGTTGCCAGCGCTCGACCACCCAGCAGGAAAAAAGGCACATCCGTCCCCAGACCGGCCGCAATCTCAAGAAGCTCCGAAGCAGCGGCCTTCACGCTCCATAGATGCGTTAGGGCCAACAACGAGACGGCAGCGTTCGAGGAAGCTCCCCCGAGGCCGGCCTTTGCTGGAATCCTTTTCTTGAGGCCAATGCGCGCGCCGTGATCGACTTTGTAGCGCTCCTTCAAGGCATAAGCGGCGCGAACGATAAGGTTCTCGTTACCTGTTGGAATATCCGATTCGTCGCAGGAGAGTGAAATTGCGCCGTCGCTACTTAGCTCAAAGTTAATGTCGTCGTGAAGTGAAATTGTTTGCAGCAGGGTTCTTACTTCGTGATAGCCGTCCGGGCGTTTGCCCAGGATTTGCAGACTCCAGTTGATCTTGGCAAATGAAGGAACGCTTAGAGAGGGCTGAGTCACTTTGGCCTGGCTGATCCAAACTTATTAGGCAGCGTTTTCCGCTGATGGAGAACCACCATCAGGCACGAATCGGCGGACAGCCTGCTCCCATGAGGCACGCACGGGGTAGCCATAAAGCAGGACCGCTACGGCAACCACTCCAGCCTGGTACGTGTACAGCGGTGAACCCGTCACGAGTGTGGCAACAAAGCCTAAAACCGCGATTACAACTCCGATTATTGCGACCCGCAGAGTGGTTCTCTGCAGAGTTATCAAGAGACCGGAGGCGCCCTGGAGCCCAGCTATGTCCTGCAACCGCATTTTCGCAAACTGCGTGCGTCGCAGTGCGATGGCGCCCAGACCAAAAATTAGAATGCTGATCCGAAGCGGGATATCAACCGACTGGTTATTTCGCGGGGTTAGAAACTTCTGACTCACCAGCGCAAGAACCGACAAGAGCACTACGGCGACCAGAAGCGACAAAACTGTTGTCGCCGTGGTTTTATGACGACGCATCAATTCAGACTGAACATTTGCGGTTAAGGCAGTAGAAGTTTCCATTCTCAGATCTCCCGCTCAATCATCGGTCAACTCGATGACTATGAGCAAGGGGCAAAGACGAACAATTGAAACCGCTTAACAGTGCGGCTCTGCCGCCGCACAGTGCGGCGGCAGAGCCGCACTGGTTCACTGAGTGGCCCGTCATGAGATCACAACGGGCCAGGCAAACAGCGCATGAGTTAATACTTAAGGTTTTATTTCCCTCGGAGCTGAAGTCGCCGGCGCTATCGGAGTGGGTTGAGAAGCATTTTGCGTTGCCGGTCGCGGGCTGGGACTATTAGGGGCCGGACGAGGTGTCACACGCACCGGCGCTATAGGCGTCACGTTAGAAGGCAGCAGCCCATTGTATTTCAGTGCCTCGTCGATCAAATCACTCTTGTCCTCTTTCTTGTCCTTGCTAATCAATATGCCATTCGTGTTGACGGTAACGTCAGCTCGTCCCAAAACT
>DASXQM010000063.1:0-6733 GCA_036507195.1 Pyrinomonadaceae bacterium
CTCGCCGCGGCGGCAGCGGGCGCTGTTGTTGAATGAGATCGCCGGGAAGAGCGGCGAGACAAATTTAAGTCCGGCGAAGGTATCGGATACCGGTTGGCCGGCAACGATGATGCCGGAGGCGCGCAGGGAGACGTTAAAATCGACGCCGCAGTCGCTGGCCACTCAACAGGAGATTGCCGCGGGCCAGGCGGTTAAAATCCAGGTGCGGCAGAGTGGCTGGTATCGGATCACGCAGCCTGAGCTCGTTGCCGCCGGGTTTGACCCGTCGACAGACGCGCGCCTGCTACAGTTGTACGTTGATGGCGCCGAGGTGCCGATAGCTCTCAGCAACAGTGGACCGCATCTAAACACTGACAGCGCGCTTGAGTTTTATGGCGTCGGACTCGACCTGCCCACCACCGATACGCACGTCTACTGGCTGATCAAGGGCAGCAGCCCGGGCAAACGCATAAACGGTAAGAGCGACAGATGGAAGTTGTATCCGAATAAGGAGACCCCGGTCCGCAGTTTCGACTACACAGCGGAACGTCGCGAGAAAGTTCTCTACTTCGCTAACCTGCTCAATGGTGACGCTGAAAACATTTTTGGCGCGCCGGTATTGAGCGAACCCGTTAACCAGACTTTGACGGTCAGGAATCTCGATACCGACGCCGCCACTGCGGGCAATCAGGCGGAGCTCGAAGTCGCGCTTCAGGGCCTGACCGCGGGAACGCACCAGGTGCAGTTGCAAATCAATGGCACTCAGGTGGGCACCGTGACTTTCGGCGCCCGCCAACACCCAGTGCAGAAGTTTTCCATCAACCGTTCACTGCTGCGCGAGGGCGACAATGCCGTTTCTCTCGTGGCTACCGGTGGCGATTCCGACATCAGTTTGATCGACTGGATCCGGCTGACTTATGCGCATCAATACCGCGCCGACCAGAACAGCCTGAGGTTTAGCGTGGCGAGTGGCCAGACGGTTCGCGTTGATGGTTTCACTACGCCCAACGTTCGGGTACTCGACATTACGAATCCGAATTCGCCCCTCGAGCCTGGCAGCGTCGTAGAATCTTCAGGAGGCGTTTATGCGTTGAGGGTCGCGGCGGCAAACAACGCGCGGACGCTGCTGGCGTTTGCAGACGACCTGGCGGGCCATCCGGCCTCGGTTGCGGCGAACCAGCCGTCAAACTGGAATGCCGCCAGCAACGCAGCGAACATGGTCATCATTACGCACAAGGATTTCCGTGAAGCGGTGGAGCCACTCGCAGCGTTGCGTCGCAGCCAGGGATTAAGCGTGGCAGTGGTTGATGTGGAAGATGTCTATGACGAGTTTAGTTTCGGCGCGCATACCCCGCTCGCCTTGAAGAACTTCCTGTCATTTGCGAACAGCCACTGGAGCACGAAACCCACTTATCTGTTGCTGGTGGGAGATAGCAGTTGGGATCCGCGCAACTATCTGGACCAGGGCGAAAATGATTTCGTGCCGACGAAGTTGATCGACACGGCCCACCTGGAGACGGGATCCGACGATTGGCTGGCCGATTTCAACAATGTGGGCCTGGCAAACATGGCAATCGGCCGGTTGCCGGGACGCACCGCGGCCGAAGTTAACCTGATGGTTTCGAAGATTCTGTCTTACGAGCAGGAGAGGGAATTGAACGTACCGCTGCGCGGGGCCGTGATGGTGGCCGACAACGGTTTTGAATCGAGGAGTAGCCAAACACAAGCGCTGTTGCCGCCAGGCGTTGAAGTGCAAGCTATCAACCGCGCGGAGGTAAGCAACGACGACGTGATGCGCGGTCAGATATTCGACGCGCTGAATAGTGGGCCAATGATCGTGAACTACTATGGTCACGGCTCAGTCACAGTTTGGACGAGCGCGGGTCTACTGGATTCGGATCTGGCAAACACGCTGACTAATGCAAACAAGCCATCTGTCTATGTGATGATGACGTGCCTCAACGGCTACGCTCATGATGTCTATATCGATAGCCTGGCTGAGGCGGCGTTGAAGGCGCAAAACGGCGGCGCCGTTGCGGTATGGGCGTCTTCGGGATTTACCGACGCGGAACCGCAGTTTGCTTTGGATCTGGAGTTTTACCGGTTGCTGTTTGGTTCCCAGCCGCTTCGGTTGGGCGAAGCGACCAGAAGCGCCAAAGCCGGCATCGCGGACGCCGACGTGCGCCGAACCTGGACGCTGCTCGGAGATCCGGCCATGCGTGTTCGGTAAGGCGAAATGAAAGGGCCCCATGAAAGAACCTTCAGATTTAGTTAAAGCTCTCGACATTATCCTGAAAAATTCCTCGCTCGAGCCAGGTAACGGGTCGTCGCGGAATGGCTATGCCACGCCGCCCATTGTCGCTTACGGTGAAGAAGCTTCTCCGGAAGGCGAAATGCATTTGCGTGATTACTGGCGGACAATACGCAAGCGTCTGTGGTTGATCCTTGGTCTCACCCTAATTGTCTGCACTATTGCCGCCATGAAACAGGCCCAGCAGCCTGACATGTATCAGGCACGCGCGCGCGTGCAGGTTGATACGGAAAGTTATAGTCCTGCCCTGGGTGCTTCAAAAGGTGACTCTTACTACATCGACAACTCCACCATGGATCCGGAGTACTTCAATACTCAGGTTCAAATACTTTCCAGTCCAACATTGCTGCGACGAGTAGTCAGCACTCTTGATCTCGAACACAATCGCGATTTTCTCGATCCGAAAGTCGAGAATCGCTCCACCTGGCAGAGGTTAATGGCCATGATGGGCTTTGGTCACAAGGGAAAGGACCCGGGCAAAAACCAAAACATTGCTGTGCCGGAAAGAGATAATTCAGTTCTGACAAGCACGTTCGCTGCCACCGACGATCAGGCAAATATTGAGCGATTGGCGCCCTATGTAGCTTCGCTGCAGGGAATGTTGGACGTGGAGCAGGTTAAGAAGACGCGTCTGATTGATATCCGCGCGGATCATACCGACCCGGTAGTGGCTACCAAGGTTGTCAATGCCACCGCCGACGCCTTTGCCCTCTGGAATATCGAGGTCAAGACCAAAACCAATACCATCGCCGGCACCTATCTACAAAAGCGCATCGCGGAGCTGCGATCACAGATTCGCAACGGCGAAGAACAGTTAGCAAACTATGCGCAGAGCCACGAGATAATTTCGCTCGATGCGAGCCAGAATACGGTCGTGGAAAGACTCGCAGGCTTAAACAAGTTGCTGCTTGAAGCCGAGAATGACCGCAACTTGGCAGAGTCTAATTATCGCGCCAGCCTCATGCTAGGCGTCGCCGAAGCGAATGCCGAGGTCAGCGACAAACAGATTGCTGACTTCAAGGGTCGGCTAGCCGAGCTAAGGCAAAAACGCGCGCAGCTAATGTTGACCGACACGGATGAGTCTCCCGAAGTCAAAGACGTCAACCAGCAGATTACCGTGTTGGAGAAGCAGTTGGAGGAGAGTCGCGGGAGCGCCGAGAAGACTATTAAGATCAATCTGGAAAGTAATTATCGTAAGTCGCTGGAGCGGGAGCGTGCCTTGCGTGAGTCGTTTAATAGACAGCGTGCGGAGACAGTTGCCCAAAATCAGGCCGCCATCAACTACAACATCCTGAAGCAGGAGATCGAAACAAACAAAGGTTTCCTGGAAGGCTTGATGCAGCGTTCGAAAGAGAATGACGTCTCGATGGCGGGCACGCCTAACAATATCCATGTGGTTGATTACGCGGCGATACCCAAGGGACCGATTGGCCCCAATCGTCTGCAGGGAGTTTTCCTGGCGCTGTTTCTGGCGCTCGCGTTTGGTGTGGGGCTGGCGCTATTTCTGGAATATCTCGATGACACGGTCAAGAGTCCCAGAGACATTGAGAGAGGCTTGCGCCTTCCTTCTCTGGCAATCATCCCCATCGCCCGGGGAGCTTCGCAACGTTTCCTTCCTATCAGCCGGGCCTTGCGAAGACCTATTGGCAACGGCAGCGGTCCGGAACTCTTGATAAATTCCCACGGTCCCACCTTGCAGGAGGAAGCCTATAAACATCTGCGCACCTCAATACTGTTGTCGACCGCCGGACGCCCGCCCAAGAGCTTGTTGGTTACTTCGAGCGTGCCCGCGGAAGGTAAAACAACTACCGCCGTGAACACGGCCACGGTGTTGGCGCAGACTGGAGCCAACGTGCTTCTGATCGACGCTGATATGCGCCGGCCGCGTTTGCATCAGGTATTCGGTTTGAGCAACAACGAAGGGCTGAGCGGCATTCTCTCCAGCGAGAGTAACGAATCGGAGATTCTCTTAAAGATTGAACAGTCTCAGGAGAGTAACGTTTATTTGCTGAGTTCTGGCGCCATACCGCCAAATCCAGCGGAGTTGCTGGGTTCGGCGCAGATGAAGCGTTTACTCGACGTGGCCAGCAAAACGTTCACTTATATAGTAATCGATTCTCCGCCCATCGCCTCGTTTACCGACGGCGTGGTGATTTCATCGCTCGTCGACGGCGTCATCCTGGTAGTGCATGGTGGCAAGACTTCGAGACAAGTGGTGCGGCACACCCGGCAGATGCTTAATGAGATTGGCGCGAAGATTATCGGCGTAGTGCTAAACATGGCTGAAGTACACTCCGACGACTATTACTACCATCACTCCTACTACAAGACCCGCCCGAGCCAGGGTGGCGAACCGGCTACCGCTAACCGTTCGCTATCGATCGCCGGCAAGTGATGTAGAGTAAGGCTCGGATTAGGGAGCAAGTCCCGAAATAGTCGTGTTGGGGTGGAATGCCTCGGCCATAGAGTGCACGCCAACCCAATTCGGCCTACTTTGGCACAAATAGCCTGGAAAATCGAGCAAAACTGCCAGTATTTAATGCTAAACAATGCTTGACATTGTTGACCCACAAGGAGTACTTTCGATAAGTCGGGCAACCCACCATAGTCCGCGTTATTTGAAAGATTTACCTGAAGCGATAAAGGCACACCCCGCGTGAGCGGGCGCCGCAAAGCCTACGGGGGTCAAAGAAATCTCGGAATTCGGATTGCGAATTTCGGATTTCTCAGAAGAAAACGGATGAAAACGGCGGATTAGGGATTTCGAGACGAGACTATTAGAGTCCGGTTCAATCCGAAATCCGAAATTCGCAATCCGAAATTCTTCGAGGACCTGGCTGGGTTACCGAAAGCAGGAGAGGCGTTCCCGCACTCGGTCTCGCGGTCTTTTTCTTTAGTGCGCTCTTACGTTTCTCTTTCTTAATCTTTCCCGCCAAAAACCAACCAACCCCCCAACAAACAGCGAAGTCTTTATCCAGCCGTTGTCCTGTAACGCAGGCCTACTAGTCTGCGCGCAGGCTTGGAAACTCGGCAAGCTTGAACTCTAAACTACTTGAATCCTCACTCAAGCAGTTCAGAGTTCAAACTTTAGTTTGCGCCTTGGAAACTCAGCAAGCAAATGGTTTGCATTGCTTACGGCGTACTTATTTTAGCCGAGCCATTGATACCACCGGATTTATCGCTGCCCGTTTTAACTCCTCAGAAACTACAACCCGACACCGCCCCTCGAAATGATTTGCTTGAACTAGTGAGGTTAGATTGATGAAAAGAATAGTTTTTACCACTTGCGTAGTGACAGTGCTCGCACTCGTACTTACCACTGGCTTCGCCATAACCAATACGGGCGAAGCAAAGAATCTCAATTCAGATCGAGGAGTTTCTGTGCAAGGCCAATCGCGCCAGAGTGAGGTCCGCGATCTGACTATTCGGCTCGCCAATTTGAATGCCCGCTACCAACTAAGTAGCAAAGTCGAGCGCGGTTACTTATTGGCGGAGTTGAGCAGCGTGGCGGCAACGCGCAGGCAGATTCTCTCTGAGCTAATGGAAAGCGATCCGGCAGAAGTTTTGCGCATCGCATTACCCGCAAGGTTTGGCGCGAACATGCCGGCCGAGGTGCTAGAAAATATTGAGCAGCATGTGGACCTAACAGGAAAGCTTGAGGTCATTTACGCATGCAGCGAAACTGAGAGCCATCTCTCTCATTTCCTAAACGCCGGGGGACGTCGATTATCGCTTCACTTCGCCGGCAGTGTGTCCAGCGATTTCTTAACCGACTCGCAGGTTCGCGTTCAGGGAGTAGAACTCGGCGATGGAATAGCGCTTGACTCAACCATGCTTAGCTCATCTACTGACACAACCCAGACTGCATCTGTCGCAGTCGCGCCGAACACATTTGGAGAACAGAAAGTGCTTGTGTTGCTGGTCAATTTCCAGGACAAGACTACTCAGCCATGGACAGCGACCCAGGTGCATGACGTTGTCTTCAACCAGGTCAATAACTTTTATAAAGAGTCGTCGTATCAGCAGACGTGGCTAACGGGTGATGTATTTGGATGGTATACGCTTCCAATCAGCAGCGCCACCTGCGATCAGAATTCAATTGCGACTTATGCAAAGCAGGCAGCCACTGCAGCAGGCGTGAATCTCTCGGCTTACAACAGGTATGTATACGCTTTCCCGACTCTGTCATGCGGCTGGACCGGATGGGGAACATATGGCGGCAGTCCCTCGCAAGCCTGGATCAATGGGAGCATGTCTGTGAGAACCGTTGGTCATGAGTTGGGTCATGGATTTGGCCTTTATCATGCGCGGGCAATGGACTGTGGGGCTGATGTGGTTGGCAGTAATTGTTCTTATATTGAATATGGCGACAGTTTTGACATTCTGGGCCAGTCAGGTGTGGTTGCGCATTCTCATGCTGCACAAAAAGAGCGAGTCGGTTGG
>DASXQM010000064.1:0-4126 GCA_036507195.1 Pyrinomonadaceae bacterium
AATCAAAACCGGCCGGTCCGGTGTGAAACCGACGGCGGTGCGCACGTACTCATCGAGGCTCTCCTGGTCGTAAACTATGGCCATCGCGCGGCCTCCCAGCACGTAACTGGGCCGCACGAGCACCGGATAACCAATCTCCTCGGCAACCTTCTTGGCTTCTTCACCGGTTGCGGCCATTCCGTTTTCCGGCTGCGGAATGCCCAACTCTCGCAGCAGCACGCCAAAGCGTTTTCGATCTTCGGCAAGGTCGATCGAGTCTGCCTGTGTCCCGATAATGGGCACGCCGGCCTTGTGTAGACGCATCGCCAGGTTCAGCGGCGTCTGGCCGCCAAACTGCACGATGACTCCTTCGGGCTTCTCCACATCGACGATGTTCATCACGTCTTCAAAAGTCAGTGGCTCAAAATAGAGACGATCCGAAGTATCGTAATCGGTCGAAACTGTTTCCGGATTGCAGTTGACCATAATCGTTTCAAACCCCGCATCGCGAAGCGCAAACGAAGCGTGGCAACAGCAATAGTCAAACTCGATGCCCTGGCCGATGCGATTAGGGCCGGAGCCAAGGATCATGATCTTGCGCCGATCGGTAGGCGCTGCTTCGTTTTCGGCTTCGTAGGTCGAATAAAGATACGGCGTGAACGATTCAAACTCTGCGCCGCAAGTATCAACGCGCTTATAGACCGGAACGACGCCCAGGCGTTTTCTGTACTCACGAACTTCGTTTTCGGTTTTCTCAGTGAGATAGGCAAGCCGACGATCGGACAGCGCGACCTCCTTGAAGGATCGCAGGAGTTCAGGTGAAATGTCCTCGAGCCTTAGGCCTTCAATCGCCTTCTGGATTTCCATCACATCCTGAAGCTGTTCGAGGAACCAGGGGTCTACGCGCGAGAGACGATAAATCTCCGCGATGGGCCAACCATGCTGCAGGGCGTAAGTGATGTAAGAGAAGCGCTGTGAATTCGGCCGGGCAAGTTTGCGTTGCAGTTCATCATCAGACACGTCTTCGAGCCTCAGAGGTTTAACCGCTTCGAGAGAACGAAGGCCCTTGAAAAGGGCCTCTTTGAAGGTGCGTCCGATTGCCATTACTTCCCCAACAGATTTCATCTGCGTGCCAAGCACATCTTCCGCTTCGCGAAACTTTTCGAAGTCCCACTTGGGAATCTTGGCAACGACGTAATCGATAGTCGGTTCAAACGATGCCGGCGTCTTCTGGGTAATGTCGTTGGGGATCTCGTCAAGCGTGTAACCAACGGCAAGTTTCGCTGCAATCTTGGCGATGGGAAACCCGGTCGCTTTGGAGGCAAGTGCAGACGAGCGTGACACGCGCGGATTCATTTCGATGATGCGGATGTCGCCGTTTTCCGGGTTCACCGCAAACTGAATATTCGACCCACCGGTTTCCACCCCAACTTTTCTAATAATCACAATCGCCATGTCACGCAGCCGCTGGTACTCGCGATCGGTAAGCGTTTGCGCCGGCGCGACGGTGATCGAATCGCCGGTGTGCACGCCCATCGGATCGAAGTTTTCAATCGAGCAAATGATCACGACATTGTCGGCGATATCGCGCATCACCTCGAGCTCAAACTCCTTCCACCCCAGAATTGATTCTTCGACCAGCACCTCTTGCATCGGCGATGCGGCCAGACCGGCGCGCACGATCTCCTCAAACTCTTCAGGGTTATAAGCGGTGCCGCCTCCGGTTCCTCCCAAGGTGAATGACGGTCGAATGATCGCCGGATATCCCGTGTGCGCGACAATCTCCTGAGCTTCAGTCCAAGACCGGGCGAAACCGCCGCGCGGCATTTGCAGGCCCGCCTCGTCCATCGCTTTTTTGAAAAGCATGCGGTCTTCGGCAACGCGGATCGCCTCGCGCTTGGCACCAATCATCTCGACGCCACACTCCTCAAGAACTCCGGAATCATCCAGCGCAATCGCAAGGTTCAGAGCCGTCTGGCCGCCAACGGTTGGCAACAATGCATCTGGACGTTCCTTGCGAATAATTGCGCTGACGGCTTCAACAGTTAACGGCTCGATGTAAGTGACGTCGGCTGTTTCGGGGTCAGTCATGATCGTTGCTGGATTCGAATTTACCAGCACGACCTTGTATCCCTCCTGCCGCAGCGCCTTACACGCTTGCGTCCCCGAGTAGTCAAACTCACACGCCTGTCCGATAACAATTGGACCGGATCCGATGATTAAGATTTTGTGGATATCAGTGCGTTTGGGCATTTAGCTGGGAGCGCAGGCATCTTGCCCGCGATGAGCGCCCATCAGGCGCGGACAAACTGCCACCGGAGGTCAAAACATTATACATACCAAATTGGAAGGACGGAATTGTAGCGAAACTCATTCTAGGCTCGCCTTGAAAGTTGTTTTGCGTAAGAAGTAATTAAACGCAAGGGCGCGCAAAGTGAAGTCGCACAGATCCGCCAGGAACTAATCTGTGGGATCTTTGCGAAGAAATTGGCTTCCTTTGCGTTTAAATCATCCATACAAAGGTTAGGCTGTGGGGGAATCAAACCGTCGCTGGTCGAGACGCTTGCGATAGTCTTCTCCTTCGATCATCACCTTCTTGCACATCTCATATAGCCGGCTGCGCAAGGGCGTGCCGATTCGCTCTTCAAGTGTGGTCATTTCCTGAATACGCTCTGAAGCAAAGGTTCTGCTTCTGCGTTTTGTGTCGGCAGCGTCGGAGTTTTGCTCAGCGGCGGCGCGCGCCTCATCCAGGTAATTGGTCGTGAAGATGGTGAGTTTCTTGTTGTTATAGCGCGTGTTAATGACCTGGTACATCGTGTCGCGCACCCAGTTTGTCGGGACAGTGGCGCCCAGTTCGTCCAGGACTAATACCTCGGCCTGATAGACTGGAGCGAGCACGCGCATCTCAGACGTCTGTGACACCGGGTTGTAAGAATCCTGGATGGCTTTCAGGAGCGAGCCTGATTCATAGAACAGACAGGTGACGCCCTTTTTCTCGATGAGATCCTTCAGCAGGGCGATAGCCAAATGCGTTTTACCTACCCCGACCGGGCCCATAAACAACAGCCCTGATTCTACTGCCGGATATTCATCAACCAACCTGGACGCGAAACTGTGCGCGAAATACTGTGAATCGTTTTTCGGGTAATAGTTATGAAAAGAGCACTCGCGAAAGCGTGGCGGAATACGCGCTGCGTCGAGGAATCTCGTTCCGCTATTCGAGCGACGGCACTCACAAATAACAGCCCCCTTTATGCCTCCACTTGTCCCTCCTTCTGCTGGTTCGAGTCTGGTACCGGTGCCGAAGCAAAATTGGCAGACCACATTTTCAGGACGTGTCGTTTCGTTACTGTTTGAGCGCGACTCCGAAGAGCCGTGAATGCTATTCACCATTCGTATGATTTTCTTATCTGAGTTATCGGATGATGACATGTGGGACCAGGAGTGGTAAATGACGAGCCGGATCTTTCATTCCCTTGGCCGAATCAGTCTGGATTATAGCATCGCAAGATAGGTGCGCAACGAATCCAACCGATCGAGGGTGTTAATTCGTTCCGCGACTCTCAATAATGCTCGTCAGGCTCAGTTTCATGGGGATTGATGCTGCCTCAACGACATGATGTTTCTCTGCTATCCTCAGGAGCATCGTTTTCAATTTTGGCAAGCGTAGACTATTGTTTATATGACCGGAGGCCTTATCAAGAGAGACATGCCATTGTTACATTCACTGTTGAGCAAACTCGGACTTAGGAAAGTAAAGGCCGAGCGCCATCCAATTCGGGTTTTTCTCCTGGACGATGACAAGAGAAGACATCGATGGTTTTCGGCACGTTTTAAAGGCGATTTTGTGGATGTGGCTGATAACGTTGAGCAGGCACAGGAACTCTTGAGCGCAAATTGTTACGATGCGATCTTCCTCGATCACGATCTTCATCCGGAACACTACAACACCTCCAGCCGCGACGATGAGCGCACCGGCTATGCTATAGCTTCCTGGCTTGCTGCTCACCCGGAACTTCAGGCAGCTTCAACTATTCTCGTCCACACCAGAAACGCGGACGGAGCAATCCGGATGGTCGAGGAACTGCGCCGTGCCGGACGGACCGCCGACTACGTTCCCTTTCCGTTGCTCGAAGAGCGAATCAAG
>DASXQM010000065.1:0-5398 GCA_036507195.1 Pyrinomonadaceae bacterium
ATCCCCGGACACGAACTGGCCGGAGTGGTCACCGCTCTCGGCTATGGCACGACGGGGCTGTCGATTGGACAGCGGGTGTTCGGCCTCACGGACTGGTATCGCGACGGCACGCTGGCGGAGTATGTGGCCGTCGAGGCACGCAACCTCACACCGCTGCCGGGCGACGTTGACTTCACGGTGGGCGCGGCCCTCGTGATGCCGGGCCTGACCGCGTCTCAGGGGCTGTTCGAGCACGGCCGCCTTCAGGCGGGGCAGAGCGTCCTCGTGCACGGTGCGGCCGGCGTAGTCGGTTCGATGGCAACCCAGCTCGCGCGTGAGGCCGGCGCCTACGTCATCGGCACCGGGCGCACTGCCGACCGTCAGACGGCGCTCGACTTCGGCGCGCAGGAGTTCATCGACCTCGATAACGACGCCCTGGAAGATGTCGGCGGAGTCGATCTCGTTTTCGATGTCCTCGGCGGCGACATCGCGAAGCGGTCCGCAGGCCTGATTCGAGCCGGAGGAACGCTGGTGACCATCACCGGCCCGACCGACGCGCGGCCCGCTGACGGCCTGACGGTTGACTTCGTCGTCGTACCCGATTGCGCCCAACTGACTGAGATTGTCCGGCGGGCACGTGACGGACGAGTGCGGACGAACATCGGCAACGTCACGACCCTCGATGACGCCGTCGCCGCCCTCAACCCGACCGAGCGGATCAAGGGAAAGACGATCATCCGCGTTCATCCGAGAGGAGGTGCAATTCACGCGCCGAAGGAGAGTTTAGATGTCGAACAAGATTTCGCCGACCGTTTTCTATCGCACGCTTAACGTGGAGGGGCTGGAAATCTTCTATCGCGAAGCCGGTCCCCGAGATGCTCCCGCCGTTATGCTCTTGCACGGCTTTCCGTCGTCTTCTCATATGTTCCGCAATCTGATTCCCATGCTTGCCGATAACTATCATGTCGTTGCCCCTGACTTCCCTGGATATGGCGAAAGCTCAGCACCGTCGGTCGACGACTTCGATTATTCCTTTGAGCGGTTAGCGTCTGTGACCGAAAAATTCACCGAAAAGCTCAATCTTTCTTCATATGCGCTATACCTCTCGGACATAGGTGCATCGGTTGGTTTCCGGTTAGCTGTCATGCATCCCGAACGAGTGACCGCTATGATCATCCAAAACGGAGAAGCCCATGTTGAAGCCCTAAATAAGGAGTTCTTGCCGGGATTATTTGACTACTGGGAAGATCGGAGCGAAAAGAACGCTCAAGTTCTACTCGACTGGCTTCTGACGATTGAAGGAACCAAGTGGCATTACCTGCATGGCGTCAGCAATCCGTCGAAGATCAGCCCTGACAATTGGGTGATCGACCAGGCCTACCAGGACCGGCCGGGAAACAAGGATATCCAGCTTTCAATCCTCTACAACGCGAAGAGAAATCTGGATGTTTACGCCGATTGGCAGGAGTACTTCCGTAAACATCAGCCCCCTATGTTGATCACGTGGGGCAAAAACGATGGAATCTTCACGGTGGAGGGTGCTGAACTCTTTAAAAGAGATATTCCCAGTGCAGAGCTCCATCTTCTCGACACGGGCCATTTCGCGTTGGAAGAAGAAGTGGATCGGATTGGTTCGTTAATGCATGAGTTTCTCAACCGAACGATAAACAACAAATGAGTATTGAAGGGCGTTGCCAGGAGATCTCTTTTGATTTTGGGTCCTCTCCATCGGATATCGCAGCACATCACCGAAAGGACGGAAGCGATGCATAACATGAAGAAGCTCATCCTCTCTGTATTTATCTTTACCTTCGGATTTGCTACGGCAACGCATGCCCAGCAAGTGAATACGCTCCTTACGAAACAGCTTCCGGAAGCACCGGGTAAAGAGATTGAGGTCATTACTGTCAATTACGCCCCAGGAGCCGTCGACGCAATCCACCGGCATGATGCCCACGCGGTTGTCTATGTTCTCGACGGGGAAGTTGAGATGCAAGTTCGCGGAGGCACGCTTCGCCGGCTTGGTCCCGGGCAGGTATTTTACGAATCACCTGAAGACGTTCATACCGTAAGCCGTAACGCGAGTAAGACGAAGCCAGCGAAGTTCGTCGTATTTTTTATCAAAAATCAAGGAGCACCGATTCTCACTCCCATTCACTAGCTTCGGAGCATTGAATTTCTCCGATGAAACCATTTTGCAAAAAATGAAGCAATACTCCTCACGTGGGGACGCGTATGAATTCAAAAGCCGCACAACTCAGAGAGAATGGGACAGAGATTGTCCGCCTGTTCGCACGGTTTGCGCTAGGAGCTTCCTTTCTATCCGCTGTGGCTGATCGTTTTGGCTTGTGGGGGCCATATGGAGCAAAGAACGTATCCTGGGGAAATTTCGCGCATTTCGTGGAGTACACGGGCAAGGTGACGTCTCTCTTCCCCAGTTCATTGACAGTGTCGTTTGCGTGGGCAGCTACCGTTGCGGAGACACTCTTTGGGATATTGCTTATCGCAGGCTTCAAAATACGAATGGCCTCCGTCTTCGCCGGTCTTCTCCTTTTGTCATTTGCGACAGGCATGGCCACAGGTCTTGGCATCAAGACGCCATTCGACTATTCAGTCTTCTCGGCAGCCGCTGCAGCATTCTTACTGGCGTTCTGGGAGCCTGACCGATTCACGTTGGACAAGCTTCTGAATCGATTACGAAACTGAGCGGGAGATCAAAATGCAACTTAAGACAGTTTGCGGCCGGATCGCTGGAAGAGATAACGAGCGTGAAAATTCCGTACAACAGCCCGCAAGGGTTGACGGGTTTCTGACGCCGGTCGATGGTGAACACGATGCTTCAGATTTCTAAAATCGACTCGCCACCGACGCGTCTCTTGAGTTGGTCGGATAAGCATCTCCAGCGCGCCAAAGGCGTTTGTCGGATCGCGGTTGGAGGTTCAGAAAACGGAAACGAGATCGTCGACGTCTTTCAGCAGTCTCCGCTGCGGGTAATATTTCCGAGGATCGACGGCGCCACAGCGAAGGAGGCAGTGCTCATAAATACTGGAGGCGGCATTGCAGGAGGTGACCGACTCGAATGCAGTGTTACGGCGGTAGCTAGTGCTTCCATTGCCGTCACATCGCAGACTGCTGAAAGGGTCTACCGTGCGTTGGACCAACCCGCTCGCATCATGACTAAACTGCGAGTGGGCGACGGCGCAAAGCTCGCGTGGTTTCCCCACGAGACGATCGTTTTCAACTGGGCGCGGCTCCACCGGGAGACCGAGGTCGAGATTTCTTCTGGATCGGAGCTGGTTGCTCTCGAGTGGCTTGTGTTTGGTCGGGCCGCGCACGGCGAGCAGATGGTTGGCGCGGAGATTCGCGATAGCTGGCGCGTTAAGAAGGAAGGTCGGTTAATTTGGGCCAACACCCTCCGCATTAGTGAAGAAGTATTTCCGCACCTGAATCGGAAGGCGCTGCTGAGCAACTGCAAAGCGATCGCAACGCTGATCTATTTCGGCCCTGAGCTTGGTAAACGGCTGGAGCTGCTGCGCGAGATTTCACGTTCGGTCGATTGTCTTTGTGGAATTACCTCGGTGGCCGATCTGATCATCGTACGCCTCGCCGCCGAGGAATCGTCGACTTTGAAGCTCGCGCTGCGTGGTCTGCTCCAGCAACTTGGACCAGAGTTTGCTGATGGACCGTTTCGCGTCCCCAAGATGTGGTCCTGCTGAAGCCGGTATGACGAAGAGGATCTCATCAACTTGACGCCACGGGAAAAGGACAAGCTTATGATCGCGCTGGCGGCATATACGAAAGAAGACCAACTCATTCTAACGCGCGCGCAAGCGCTGCCGGCGGACCGCATTATGGGTGTGGAGACAGGAGCTGTCCTCATACTGCAATTCGCGAAGATGCTTCCATGAACCTTGCTGCGATTGAAGAAATGAATGCGAAATTCCCAGATGCAGAATTGTGCTTTATCGAATCTGGAGGGGATAACCTCGCGGCGACCTTCAGCCCCGAACTCGCGGACTTAACGGTTTATGTAATCGACGTGGCCGAGGGTGAAAAATACCTCGCAAGGGAGGACCTGGTATCACGCGCTCCGCGCGTAAAGCGTCCGTTCGTTTTTACTAATTTGAAGAGCGGCGAAGGCGTCGATTCAATCGCCGACTTCATCATCGATAGGGGTGGTTTAACGAAAGCGGCCGCATAGCAGTCGCTCAGGTTCACCGCATCGGCTGGCTACTCGGGACTCCTTTCCTTCTAATCCTCCTTCAGCTCTTCCCCACGCGTCGGAATTTCAGCAATTACAATTTATGGCGGTAGCCCTGTGGGCTTGCCAAACGTGAGGCGGGGCAGGAAAATGCTACGAAAAAGAAAGTAATCTGCGGAACTGCTCTCGGTGGATTTAAGATCGCAGCTCTGGTGAATCATATGAAAGTTTCTATAGATAAGATCCCGCTCGGAATCACTGAGGACGACGTCGTATTAGGCAGTCATCTGATCCATTTTTGGAACACTGAAGAGGAGTTCGAACGCGGGGTTCGGTTTCTTGAGGTTGGAATTTCAGACGAGTCTCAATATTGCGTCCTGTTCGGCCATGACGAAGCAAACCATCGCGTTTTGGAGATCCTGCGCAGGAAAGGTCATGATGTGGATCGTCTGCTTCAGGAAGGTCGGCTCGTTGTTTTGCGGCGTGAGTCTTCTGCCTCTGCGACACTTGCAAACATCGAGGTTGCCTTTGCCGCTGCCACCAGGAAAGGAGCAACGGCGATCCGCTACCTGGGCAATCTGGGCGCAGGCAAAGCTCCACTGCCTGGGCGCGGTGCCGGCGAAGTGATCGACCTCGAAAATGGAGTTACACCTCTCGCACTTCGCTATCCCTGCGTGATTGTCTGCATGTACGACGTGAACACGGTGTCGGGGAGTCTTCTACTCAACGCCGGTTTTGGGACGCATTCTTATGCCGTTTCCCACGGCGCCCTTCATCAGAACTCCTTCTACACGGCCGAAGAGAAAGCTAGCGCTATGTTTTGTGAGACGTGATGGCTGAGACACAAGACACGCAGCAGGGCCGTGATCAGCTGGATCTGCGAAACGTTATCGAGCGACTTCCGGCACTGGTCTTGTGTGCGCTTCCGGATGGCTCGGTTGAGTTCGCAAACCGCGCTTACCATGAATATACAGGTTGGTCCGCGGAAGAACTGAGCGGTCGAGAGTGGCAGACCCTTATCCACCCTGAGGATCGGCGCGAGTTCAACGACCAATGGAGCGCGGCTTTGGCGTCTGGAAAAGCTTTGGAAACTGAGGCACGTCTGCGCCAGTCCAACGGTCAATATCACTGGTTCCTGATTAAAAAGGCATTGGCAGTTTCACGCACACAGGGTGGAGAACCCTCCTTGCGTGCGTTGATCGCTTGTGAAGATATCGA
>DASXQM010000066.1:0-21477 GCA_036507195.1 Pyrinomonadaceae bacterium
TGGCCCGCGTGCAAGCCGTTCTGGTAAACGTCTCGCCAATAGGGACAATAGTCCGACAGGCGCTCATGGCAAACGGCCGCGGTATATAACGCATCTCGAGCGGTGCGCGTGCGTGGGAATCTCCGCGCCACCTCAAGGTAAAGAGTAAGCGCCCGCGAAAGTGTCTCGTGCTGTTGCATGTACTCCCAAAGCATTTGCGATTCGTTGAGAGCGCGATATTTTCCGCCACCGGCCAGTTCGGAGAGGTTCCAGTAACGAGCGCCAGTCCATGCGACCGGGTTATAAAACAGCAAACTGCTAGCCTGGTATTGATAGCTTGCCAATAGGTAGAGCGCTTCGGCCTTCGCTTCGTCTCCCTGTGCTCGCTCCACTGCCTGTTCGAGTGCTTCGAGATCGTTGGCGGTCTGCACGTCGCGCATGATCAAAGCGGCGGTGATGATCGGTTTGTTTTCGGCATCGAGATCGCCGCTTTTGGGATCATTGCAGCCATAACGTAACCCGCGTGCTCGATAACAATCGCTATTGATCGAGTAGATGCTGTAGTTCGATGGGCTTCCGGTTTTGATTTGAGCCAGGGTCTTGCGGGCTTCCTCCCAGCGATTGGCGCGGAGATAGCGTATACCCAATGCATAAAGCAATTCGTTATGCTTCGGAGAAGCGACGTGCCGCTGAATGAAGCCCGCGAGCTGTTCGGGTGTCAGCAGGACATCTACGAAGTAGGCAACATCGAGTTTATATTCCAGCGCAATGTAATGTTCGAGCGCGCCGTCAAGGTCACCCGAATCTTCCGCAATCATCGCCTGCATGCGCCGCGCGCTCTCAACGAGACGGCCGGATGGATATTCCACTAATAAAGTCCCGAAGTTTTTGCGCGCAACATCAAAATGGCGCAATCGATATTCCGCCACTCCATTTGTCCAAAGGGCCTGTGCTCGCTCCTCGCCACCAACGCGACTCTGAATCGCGCGTCGGGCAAACTGGACCGCAGACTCATCATCACCGAGCTCCAGGCTGGCCTGTGCGGCGCGCAACGCGAATCCGCCGCCAATCGCGAGATTTGGGTAATGTCTGACCAACCGCTTCGAAAAGCCAAGGACGCGCGACATTTCTTTGCGCCCGGTCACCGCTCGCTCGTTCTGCCACTCCTTTTCGCGTTCTTCCCAGCTGGCCCGCTCACTGTCATAGGGTGGGTAAGCGGGGCCCGGATCAATCGCATAGTTATAGATGTTGTGATACGCGTAAGCGAGAGCTGCGTCGGGCTCTCGCTCGAGTGCCAGCTCCACGCGCGCCATCTCTTCGTCAGTTGCAGATCGCCGCACCAGCTGCAGCGAGACCGCCGCTTCAATACGAGCATTCTCGTCACGCTTGTCGCCCAGCAAGCGGTAGTATTCGAGCAGCGCCCCGACGCGGTCGTGGCTGTGCAGCCTGAGATAAGCTAGCCAGCCTCGCGCATCGTTTGCGAATTGCCCGTGAGGGTTCTCCGTTGCCAGTTTTTTGAATACTGCCATTGCCTTTTGCCATGCCTCATCGAGAGTCACTTCTGGTTTCGACGTGCCCGCGATCTTGTCATCCGGGGGTTTCCCTTCATCGTGCGAACCGAAGCTGGTGCTCGTCTTCATTAACGCAACCCCGCTCATGAAGATCGCGCCTTCGCGCTTTTCACTCTGTGGATACTGGCGAGCGACGGCGCCGAAAGTCCTTGCTGCCTCGGCATAATCACCCTGTTCGTAGAGTTCCGCAGCCTTCAGGTACGCGACGTTGTCTTCGAGATTAGGGTCGCCTCCAGCCTGTTCCAGCGCCCGCTGAATTTCTTCCGGGTCTGGTTTCTCTGCATCGTGGCTGCGTCGCGCATTAAGATAGGCACGTACCCGCATGACACTCGAACCTCGCTCGAGTGCCTTCAGCGCATCAAGTCTGTCAATCGCCGAATTGCGGCGTCGCTGGCGGTCTTTCGGATCGAACCAAATGTTACGCGCAATCGCGGTGCGTTCGAGGTACTGGCGAAGCAGGTCACGATCCACACGCAAGTCCCCATCCTGTTCGGTGGCGTTAGCGCGGTCCCAGAGCCCGTCGACTTCCTTCGACCACGCTTCCGCACGTGTGTAGTCATCTTCGCTTCCGCCGTCTTCCATCTCCCAGGATGCGCGCAGTTCGTTCAATCCGTTCGCCAGTGTTGGCATCGGTGGCAGGCGTCCCATCTCCCGTTCGCTTTGATAGCCATTGAAACGCACTGAATGTTGCGTGCCAACCCAGGCACAGCCGATCGCCGTTGCGGAGGCTAGGCCCGTCCACAACAGCGTTTTCGGAAACAGCCAAAGTACGGTTCTCAACCGGCCAGTATGAAATCTTCTTTTGCCAGAACACTCAGGTCTCATTTTCTCGCTCCGCTACTGACGATCACCTGCTGATTCAACACGTGGGTTTGGCCGTCGTCGGATTGGATCTCTATGTGTGCGAATAAAACGGAAGGCACAGGTTCGTTGAATACAAGTCTGGCTTGCACGCTCTCACCAGGCGCGAGACTGGCCGCTGTAAACCTAAGGACATTTGCCCGTCGCTCACTGCAGGGGGCTGCGGCGACAGGCGAACCATTCAGTACCGATCCACAGTGAGTGATCACTGACTTGAACCCCTGAAGGCTCAGCTGCTGAGCGCTTCCCGGCGGTACAGTCAAGTCCACCGTCAGGCCGTCACCGGTGAGGATGCCTTCGGTTCCCGTGTTCACCACCGTTAGACGGGCCTCGTGGACAACGTCGGCGCGCTGCTGTTCGGCTGCAGCCAACAGCACCATCTCAGCAGAAACCCCCACGCGCGGCAGGAGGTCCCCGAGTGCGGCTGCGATCTGTTCTATTCTCAGCGTAGCAGCGTCATTGCCTCCCGGCAGGCGAAACACGCAGATCCCCAGCAGTTTCTTTCCTGCGAGTCCTCGGACGGCGCGCGCAGCCAGCCGCAGCGATTCGGTGCTGGGCGTGTCGACGACGAGAAAATCCCCTGCGTTCATTGCCAGACCCTCAATCACGCCGCCGGCGCGCGCTCGATACACATAGCGCCACTCGTTTGTGTTGTTGATAATGCCCCGTTCCATTAGCTCGAGATTGGCATCGTCGGACACATGCAACGGATTCATGTCACCGCGCAAGGTGATGAGTGTGCCACTGTTGTTGTAGAGCAACGCGTAGCTGTAGGCAGCGAGGCCCGCATAAAACGGCCGGTCCAATTCGCGCGCTCGGGTTACTTCTCGCGCTACGAACTGCATTGACGAAATTGGTATTGACTGGTCCATGCGCTCTGGGATTTTCGCTCCGTAAAACTGGGGGATCCAGAAATCAACCTGGTCAAGCACGCCGTTCAACGCCGGAGAGTCCATCCACGTTGGCAACCCGGTAATGGATAACTGGATGCGCGGCGGCAAACGCGCGTGCACGGCGCGCAGAGTTTTTGCATACCGGGGTAACAGCCTTGTTGGCACATCTATGTCAATTTGCAATCCGGCAACCGTCGCGTGATCGGCCAGACCACGTTCGGCGTCTTTCGCAAAAGCCTCGTAGATAGAGGAAGCAAGCAAGTTGTCATCGACGTTCTCAAGTTGCGCCAGCAGCGACCGGGTGGCGTTATAAACCAGGTGAAGTTCGATTCCCTGCGGCAATGTCCCGCCCGCATTGCGAATTCGATGGAGCGTCCCGTCTTGAAAGTCGATTTGCCCCGCACGCAGGAAAAGCGTTCGCGCCCGCGTTCCTTGAATCGCCCGGCGCACATCTGCCTCAGAGGGAGCCTCATTTCGCCAAGCCCAAAAGGCGACCGGAACTTCATCGGGTGGCCAGGTCTTCGGTTTCCGGTGAAGGCTCCAGGCGACGGAAGTCAGCATAACGATTGCGGTCACCGCGCAGGTGAACGCGAGTCTTGGAGATGTGCGCAGTAATTGCGGAAGCCGGAGAGCCATCTATCAAAATGTCCTTTTGGGAATGCGCCAGGCCGGTTTGAATTATTAGGCATTCTGACCAAGGTCAATAGAGTAGAGGCTACAGCTCTGTGGCGCGCCTTCCGCCGTCATCACCTGTGGCGAGCCACATTGCCCTGACACGTGGGTTTCGAGCTATCATCCAGTGCAACATGTCTATTCTGATTGCCGAAGACAACGTCGCCCAGCGCCACTACCTGCACGAGATTCTCGAAAAAGAGTTTCCTTCGCACGCACCCATCGTTGAAGCCGCTGACGGCGAAGAGACTGTGAAGCTGGCGCTTGAGCATAAGCCCGAGGTTTGCATACTCGACATCCAGATGCCCAAGCTGTCAGGCGTGAAAGCGGCGCGCGCTATTTGGCGCGAGTTTCCTTCGGCGCGCATTATTTTCTGGACACAGTTTCCCCACGAGATTTACATCAACGAAATTCGCAAGATTGTGAAGTCAGTCGATCCGCCGCCTGCTTACGGTTTCATCCACAAAAACAATCCTGAATCGCGTTTCCTGCGCTTCGTCGCCGCGGTGCTCGAAGACGGCGCCGACATGATCGATCCGGCATTCAAAGACTCATTCAAGCGGCCACTACTCACGGAGTTTGAATCCGAAGCGCTTTACTACCTGGCGCTGGGTCTTTCGAATTGGGCGATTGCGCGCAAATGCAGCTTGAGTCTGCGCGGCGTCGAGAGCCGTCTGGCAACACTCTACGAAAAGCTTTTCGTATCGATGGCTGAAGGCACTGAGCACGAGGCTTACGAAAAGCTCGCTTACAACGTGCGCACGCGCGCATTCTTTGAAGCCCTGCGCCGTGGCTTGCTGAATAACGACGAACTGGAAAAAGCAGCGCAGGAGCAGGAGGCCTGGATCGAACGCGATCGGAAGAAGTTTATTGAGGAGCAGAAAGGACAGCTGAGGAAGCGATAGGTTGCCGCTGATTACCCTAACCCTGTTTGACTTGAGATCTAAGACTCCATTCTTTTTAAGCTCGACGGAGCGAGGCTGTAGCGACTTTGCCGCCGCCCAGTGCGGTGAGGCCCCGCCTCACCGTCGGCTTTCTAATCGGCACGAGCCTCCGCTCGTCGAGGCACAGCCTCGAATAGATTCTGATGAAGCTCCCACGGTAAGGCGAAGCCTTACCGCACTGTGCGGCGGCAAAGCCGCAAACCCTCGGTCAGGAAAAAAGCTAATCTTGCACACGGTTCCCGGGTTAGGTGTTTCCATTTTTGCCGTCTGCCTCATGTTCATTGTTTTCTGCCTTCTCCTGGCTCCTGCTCCTGCCTCCTCGCAAACAGAAGCGCAGCCAACATCCAGCTCTACGGCATCGCCCTCGCCGTCTCCGTCGCCTTCTCCGTCACCAACGCCCGTAACCGGCTTGCATCAGTGGGGCGCAGTCACACTCTTTCATGGACTGCCGTCTGATCGCGTGCACGCGATCGCGCAAGGCCCCGACGGTGCGATGTGGTTCGGAACCGAAGCGGGTTTGGCAAAATTCGATGGGCGCCGGACTCAGACCCTGGCGATAAGCGGTTTGTCTCCGGGTCGAATCCTGGCGTTGCAAACCGATCAAGCGGGCGCGCTTTGGATTGGAACCGAAACTGGCGCGGCGCGAATGATTTGGGGTCGTTTTGACGTGATAAGAGAAACTTCCGGCCAGGCCGTAACTGCCATTATTGCGCCCGAACCCGGCCGCGTAGTGATGACAACCGAGCAGGGAAATGTTTTTGAATGTCGCACGGAAGCGAACGGTTCCCTCCAAACGAAATCTCTGCTGACACAGCCTTTGCAAAGTGCCGACCGAGAACATGTCGGACCGCTAGTGCTGACGAGCCTGGCGCTTGTCAACGACAAACTCTATGTGGGATCGCTGAGTCGGGGAGTGTTGGCAATCGAAGATGGCCTGGCGCGCGAAATGGAAACGCATCCGGCCGTGTTTTTCGTGCGCTCTCTGGACAGGGACGCGAGCGGAAGGCTTTGGGTGGGCGCACGCGTAAAGAAAGACGAACCGGGAACACTCACCGGATCGGCCTTCTCAAAGCTAAGCCGAAATGAATCTCAAACCGGGCCCGTCACCGACCTCCGTACGATCGGCCAGGATGTTTGGGCGGCTACGGATGGGCGCGGCGTCTTTCTTTTTTCGGATAACAAAAAGGTGCAGCGATTCACGTTTGATGGCACCGCGGGAGGTTTGCGTTCAGATCATGTCTACGCGATCTTCCAGGATCGAGAAGAGGTGATTTGGTTTGGTACGGATAGAGGCGTTTGTCGCTACGATCCCAACGCGGCCAGGGTTGAACAAGTCGGCGGTAACGCGCAGAGCAATTTCGTTCGCGTGCTCTATCAAACTGCGGACGGCTCTCTCCTTTGCGGAACAAATCAAGGCCTTTTTGTTTATGACAAGCGGGCGGCCGCCTGGCGTTCGGTCGGCAATCTCTCGCGGAATACTATCTACGCGCTTGCCGAAGACGCGAGTGGTCATCTGCTGGTGGGCGCCGCGAGTGGCTTTTATTCCGGCCAGCGCAGTGCTCCTGGCCCAGGCATCAAAGACGAAAATTTCATCCAGATGGAAACTGGTTCCGGCGAGGTCGATGCTCCCGGTAACGTTCGCGCGATCGCTTCGTTTCAGGGCAACACCTACATTGCCAGTTATGGTCGCGGCGTTGGGCGAATTGAAGGATCGCGCACGCGTTTAGTCTGGCCCGCTAATGCCGACGCAACGCACGAGCGCGAGGTCATAAGCCTTTACGCGGACGGTGAGGCCCGCCTGCTGATCGGCACAATCCGGGATGAGCTTTACGTCTTCGATGGCCACAAAACTGAAGCTGACGTTTCATTTAAACCGTTGAAGAATAGCGGCGTGAGAGCGATTGACCGCAGCAACGACGGCACGCTGTGGTTTGCTACCAGCCGAGGCGTCTATGTTTGCAGGCCTGGCGCCGCTTGCATGCTGGTCGCCGCGGATGTTGACGCACGCTCGGTATTCGCGAATCGCAAGGGAAACAATATCGAGGCATGGTTCGCCACGACTGATAGCGGGATGCTGAAGATCCGCCTGGATGAAAGCCTTGGCGCGATAGTTTCGCAGTTTGACGCTGAACAGGGATTGCCTTCGCAAAGTGTGTTCGCGGTCTTACCCCAACAGGACGCGCAGGGCAACGATCTGCTATTGATTGGCACCAGTCGCGGCGTCGCTCGGTACGAGCCAGGACGAACAACTCCAACGCTTTACGCGACACGCGTCATCAGCAAACGCGTACACTCACCTGCCGAATTGGCGACCGGACTTAGCCTTGAGTACCCGCAAAACAGTTTGCTTTTTGAGGTGGCTGCAATCAGTAGTCGCACTTTCCCGGAGCAGTTTCAGTATGCGTTCACCCTTCTGGACAGTAAGAATGCAGTTATCAAACAGAAGCTGTCGCGTGAATCGCAGTTTGCAATCGAAGGACTCAGTCCGGGTAAATATCGGGTGACGGCCCGCGCGTTTAGCAAGGACCTGGTGGCCTCGGAACCCCTGTCGTTTGAGTTGAGTATTGCCAGAGCGCCTTTCCCCTGGACTTCCACAGCCCTGGCTATCCTGCTGGCTCTGGCACTCCTGGCCCTGCTTTGGGCGATTATGGAAAGGCGCCGAATTGTACGTACCAGTGCCGCCCTGGTTGAAGCCCATAACGAACTCGCCAATGCGCGTTTGAATCTTGCGAATGAAGCGGAACGTGAACGTCGACGCATTGCGCGCGACCTGCATGACCAGACGCTGGCCGACTTGCGCCATCTGCTGTTGTTAAGCGATCAATTGCCGGCAAACGGCGACGCGAGGGGCGGCCAGCAACTTGACCCCGCACTGCTGCGGACGGAGATAGAGTCGATCTCGCAGGAGGTGCGCCGGATCTGCGAAGACTTAAGTCCGTCGGTGCTCCAGAATGTTGGTTTCGCAGCTGCGTTGGAGTTTGCTTTATCGCATGCAGTGCAGGACGCGCCGGCGAATAAGAGATTTGAGTATGAATTTGTTTGCGACGAGTCTTTGGAGGAACATGCTCAACTGCCGCCAAACGTGCAGATGCAGATCTACCGGATGGTACAGGAAGCGGTGAGTAATATTTTACGACACGCGGGCGCGACCCATGTGAAGATGATTGTGGCCGCCTCTCCCGGCGGTGACTTTCTTCTGCAACTTAACGATAACGGCGGAGACTTTGATCCTGGCAAGCAGAAGAACCTGGCGGGACGAGGCCTTGCCAACATGCGCGCGCGCGCCAGCTTGATCGATGCTGAGATCTCCTGGGAAAAGTCTCCGCAAGGAGGCACGGTTTTTACGTTGAAAAAAGCGCGAGCAATGCCCAATGTCTCAGGCTAAGCCTGCGGCTATTGCCGCCGCCCAGTGCGGAAGGGCTCTGCCTTTCCGGTCCGGTTTTTTGATTCTTGAGGCTACGCCTCCACTGGTTTGAGGCGGAGCCTCAAAGGAACTTAAAGGGTGTTACGGAAAGGCAGAGCCTTTCCGCACTGTGCAGCGGCAAAGCCGCGAGTCGCGAAAGTGATTACCGCAGGAATGATGGATTCCAAACTCTTTAGACTGAGCACAGAAGTCCAGTCCGCACTTGCCGCAAACAAGCCACTCGTTGCGCTTGAGTCAACCGTGATCGCTCACGGCTTGCCGCGCCCCCAAAACCTCGAAACTGCCATTCGACTTGAACAGATAGTCTGCGAGGCAGGCTCGCTTCCCGCGACGATCGCCATCCTCGACGGGCAATTCTGCGTTGGGCTCAGCGATGAAGAAGTTCGATTCATTGCTGAAGACGAAGAGATCAGGAAGGTCAGTATTCGCGATCTACCGATAGCCATAGCGCAGCGGTGGAACGGCGCTACTACGGTCGCTTCAACGAGCTGGATCGCACACCGCGCCGGTATCAAGGTATTTGCCACCGGGGGCATTGGCGGGGTTCATCGCGGTTCACTATCCGACATCTCGGCAGATTTGCCGGCGCTCTCAAACACCTCCCTGGTTGTCGTTTGCTCGGGCGCAAAGATAGTTCTGGATCTGCCGGCGACACGCGAGTGGCTGGAAACTTACGGTATCACAGTCGTCGGTTATCAATGCGACGAGATGCCGGCGTTTTACTCGCGCAGCAGCAGCTTGCCTGTAGACGTGCGAGTTGACTCGACTCAGGAGGTGGCTCAACTTTTTTTGGCCCAGCAAGCGTTAGGAGTCGAACGTGCCTTACTGGTGACTGTCCCGGTACCGCAGGAATTCGAAGTTCCAGTCGAGAGTTTAGAAGGCGCGCTAAGGGCCGCTTTTCAACAAGCGGAACGCCAACCTGTCGTTGGCCGCGAGCTGACGCCGTTTCTCCTGTCGCGCATGGCCCAGATAAGCGAAGGAGCAACTCTGAAAGCAAACATCGCCTTACTGGAAAACAACGCACGCATCGCGGCTGCAATAGCGGTAACGCTGGCTGACTAAACAAATCACGCGCCTTCGGAATTTCAACCGATCCGATTTTCCGGATTCGTTTACGAATTTCTGACAACCCGGTGACAACTCACCCGCATCACAACGTCGCAATCTGAAAGCTTCTCCCCAGGCTCACAGTTCAACTCAAAGTTTGGCAGTAAGAACCGTCGGTGAAACAAATGAGTTTCTCCCCAGGCTCGCAGTGTGTCTCTCTTAAGTACTTTTTGGCTTAAATACTTTTTAGGAGGCCGCCATGAGCCGCAGATGGCTTCTCTCTCTCTTGTGCCTTTCGGCCGCTGTTGTCTTCGTCCAACTCTCAACCGCCAACAACTCGGCGTCCTTACGCGGGCAGCCCGCGTGGGATGGTGGCGGTTTGCGTGTCAATGAGCCCGCGACCAGATTTCTAATTCAGGATCAAACGATCGTCTTGTTGGAGGTCGTAAGCCCTGTGAGTCAGAATCTTCCGGTCCATCTGAAACTAGAACTCCTGGATACCAAAGATCTCACGCGCGGCCTGGCCGTCCGCGATGTGGCGTTGCAACCGGGGGTAAACAAATTATCTGTTCCATTAACGCTAACATCCCGCAGCCTCAATGAAGAGGATGATAGGGCATTGCCATGGTACCGGCTGCGTTATCGGATCGATGCCGTAACCGAAGCTAAACCTGCTCCCGGTGCCGCCAGCGGCATCATTTCACTCTCTGAGATCGACACACCCGACCTCTTTGCCCTGGAAGTCAGCGCCCCGCGTGAGACGCACCGAGGGGCCCGCCACTACACGCACATTCGGGCTCTCCATCCGCTAACTGCAAGGCCGTTGAAAGATGTAAGTGTAACCGTTGAGTTGAAGCTCGATGATGATACTCCGGGAGAAACATTAAGAGGATCAGGCACCACCGACGCTGCCGGCTATGCTCTGGTCGTCCTGAACATCCCCGCCAGGCTGAGTGCGGACGAAGGCGAACTGAAGGTCGTGGCCCGACACGGCGGTTACGTCAAGGAAACCAGCAATGACATTGAACTGAGGGACAATGCGCAGATCATGGTCACGACTGACAAGACTATCTACCAGCCCGGGCAGCCGCTTCACGTGCGCGCGCTTGTGTTTGATTCCGATAATCATGCGGCGGCAAGGGCGGAAGCGACTCTGAAGATAGTCGATCCCGAAAACACGACCGTTTTTCAAACGGCCCTGCTCACTTCGCGCTTTGGAGTCGCCACTGCCGATTGGACCATTCCGGAGAATACGCGTCTTGGTGATTACGCCGTCTCTGTTGAGATGGATGACGAGAACTATGGCGATTCGCAAGGGTTTCAAGCCGTTAAGATTAGCCGTTACGATCTGCCAAACTTTTCGGTGATGGTAAAGCCGAATCGCGGCTACTATCTGCCGCAACAGAACGCAGACGTCGAGGTTCGGGCCGATTATCTTTTTGGCCAACCGGTGAAGCGCGGACACGTGCGCGTGGTACGGGAAGAAAGGCGTGAATGGAATTTTCGCGAACAGAAGTGGGACATAAAAGCAGGTGACAACTATGGGGGAGAAACCGACGACGCCGGACGCTTTGTAGCCCACGTTGATTTGAAGCAGGACCACAAGGAAATTGCCGAGGAAGAGTATTCTCGCTTTACCGATCTGCACTACGCGGCCTATTTCACCGACTCGACAACCAACCGTACCGAACAACGACGATTTGACCTGCGTGTTACTAAAGACGCAATTCACATTTATGTAGCCGAGGGACGATACCGGCAGGCACCTGGCCTCCCGTTGCAATTCTACCTGGCGACGTCTTATGCCGATGGCACTCCTGCTCCTTGCGAAGTGTCGATCAGCGATTCAACCGAATACGACGAAAACACCCGGATTTCTGCGCCCCTTCTAAAACCGATCCGCACGAACAAGTACGGCATCGCAAGAGTGGTCGGCCTCAAATTGCCCGACGTCAACCGCCAGCACGGCCCGTCCCTCAGCTTCACTGCTCGCAATGGCAGCGGCGACACAGGCCACCATACCGAGTCGTTTTACTTCCGGGATGTACCGGTAATTCGAGTTGAAACTGAAAAAGCTCTCTATCGTCCCGGTGAGATGATCAAAGTAAATCTTACAGCGAGCGAGCCCGAGATGAATGTGATTGTTGACGTTGCGCGCGATTCAAAACTTGTCGAATCCCGATCCCTGTCCCTACAAGGCGGGAGAGCGACATTCGCGCTGCGCTACCGGCCTGAGTTTCAGGATGAGGTTACCATCTCCGCTTACGCGAGGGGGCCTGAATACTCCGACCGTTACGATTTCCCGTTTGGCTCCCGAACAGTGCTCTTTCCACGAGATCGCGATCTCAAGGTCAACTTCCGCCTGGACCACACCGACTATAAGCCGGGCGAGAACGCGACAGTGGACTTTCGCATCTCGACCCCTGATGGACGACCGGCGAACAGCGCTCTCGGTGTCGTCATCTTCGATCGAGCAGTGGAAGAAAGAGCGCGCACGGATCAGGAGTTTAGCGGTCAGTTTGGTTTCTATGGGAGTTTCAGCCAATGGCGCAGGTATGACGATCAGGTGGCGGGCATCACACGCAAAGACCTGCAGCGGATCGATCTCTCAAAGCCACTGCCCGAGGGAATGGAATTGGTTGCCGAGTTACTCCTGGGGGCCGGCTCAGCACGGTCCCAGCTTTTCAGCGCTGAGAACTTTGAGACAGATCACACGCAAGTGTTTGCGGAGCTGACCGGTTTGCACCTCAAGCCGATTGCGGATCTTCTTGAGACTCAATACAAAAACGGCGGCATCTATCCCACAAATGGCGAAACTCTCCGCCGCCTGCTGTTTGAATCAGGAGTGAATTTTGACCAGCTGAAGGATCCGTGGGGAACGCTTTACCGCGAGATGTTCTCAATAGATCGGGACGACAGCGTTCTCGATCTGGTTAGCGCCGGACCGGACAAGCTGTTCTCTACAAAGGATGATTTTTCCGTCAGCCGCCTCACCCGCGCCTACTTTCGTTTCACCGGGGAGGCAATCAGTCGCGCCGTAGCGCGCTTTCACGCGCGCACCGGCGGCTTCATTCGCGAGACTGCCTCGCTAAAAAGCGAATTACAGTTGGAAGGAATCGACTTTGATTCGCTGCGCGATTTCTGGGGACAACCTTACGACCTCAGCTTCACCACCAGGCAGAACAGATTCAACGTGATCGTCCGCAGCGGTGGTCCAGACAAACGTTTCGAAGACTCCGACCCCAAATCAGACGACTTCGCGGTCTGGCTTGTGAGCATTGACTACATGACCGAAACCCGCGCAAGAATGGAAAAAGCGGTTGAGGATTATTTCCAGAACGCTAATACCCTGCCCCGCGACGACAGCCAGTTGCAGCGGGCGTTTGCCACCGCAGCTATCGAGCCCGACAAGCTGCAGGATCCATGGGGCCATCGCTATTACGGAGTCTACTCTTCTGAATCCCGTTATGCCGACCGGGCAGTTATTCAGAGCGTCTCGACTTATGGCCAACGCACGAAAGAGCGCATGGAGATTACTCCAGTAACGCAACGAATCAGCTCTATTCGCCTGCGCAGCAGCGGCGAGGACGGCAAAGAAGGAACCGCGGACGACTTCGACGTCGCAATTTTTTCGCAGCTAACAGGGGAAGAATCCAGCCGCGGCGAGATAGCGGCGCAGCCGTTGAAGCCGGTCTTCTTTTCGGGCGCCAAGGGCGCCATAAAAGGCACCGTCACCGACCCGATGGGCGCAGTGGTGCCGGGCGCTAAAGTGAAGGCGACAATGAAGAGTTCGCCGCGAGAGTTCTATGCCGAAACTGATGTTGAGGGAAAATTCATTCTGAAAAACCTGCCCGTTGGTTTTTACGAGTTGCGTTGCGACGCCGTAGCGTTTAAGTCGGCAATCATAAGCGACGTTCCGGTCAGTTCGTCGAATATAACCACACTCGATTTCACACTGGAGGTGGGCACGGTCAGCGAAACGGTTACAGTCTCGGCAGAGGCTGGCTCCAGCATCAATATGACCTCACCGCAGGTAAGCACCGCAGTTAAAGAAGGCCGGATGCGCGTTTCTATCGGTCAGCCTGTTCAGCTGACCACGCCGCGGCTGCGAGAATATTTCCCTGAAACACTCGTCTGGCAACCATCGCTGGAAACCGATAAACAAGGTCGGGCGCAATTGAAGTTCAAACTGGCTGACAACATCACTACCTGGAAGATGTCGGTGATCGGTTCGACTGAAGATGGCGAGATCGGGACGGCGGAAACAGAGATTAAGGCGTTTCAGCCATTTTTTGTAGAACACGATCCGCCGCGCGTGCTCACCGAAGGCGATCAGATCTCGTTACCCATAGTGCTACGAAACTATCTCGAGCACGCGCAAACAGTTGATCTGGAAATCACACCGGAGACCTGGTTTACGCTGCAGGGACCCGCACGACAGCAGGCTAATGTTCCCGCCGGTGACGCTGCGCGCCAGACGTTTGATTTACAGGCCGTGGCTTCAGTGAAAGACGGTAAGCAACGCGTTACAGCCCGCGGATCCGAGGCGAGCGATGCGATTGAAAAGCCCGTAACCGTACATCCTGACGGCGAAGAAAAGACCCAAACTGCCAGTGATGTATTAGGCGACGCGGCCACGCTGGACATGAACCTTCCCGCGTCAGTGATTCCCGGCTCGACGCACGCAGAGTTGAAGATTTATCCCAGCTTGATGGCCCACGTCGTCGAAAGCATTGAAGGCATGCTGGAACGGCCGCATGGCTGCGGCGAGCAGACAATTTCATCGGCCTATCCGAGCTTGTTGGTCTTGCGTCGCAACAAGCAAACCAAAGCAAATTCACGAATAGCCACGAAAGCGCAAGGTTATGCCGGACTGGGCTATCAACGACTACTCAATTACCGCACTGAGGAGGGCGGCTTCTCTTATTGGGGACGCGGCGAAGCGGATCTCGCACTGACCGCTTATGCGCTGAGGTTCCTGCACGACGCCGCGGAGTTTGTCCCGGTCGATGGCGAAGTAGTCAAAGAGGCTCGCCAATGGCTCATCAAGCAGCAGCGCGCCGACGGCAGTTGGCCTGCCTACGATTACTATTCCGAGCGGTCTGAGAATCAGCGGAGGACTGCTTTGCTGACTGCCTTTGTCGCGCGAGTGCTGGGGATGACTGAGCCTTCGGTTAAACGCGTTGGTACCGTGGCGGCTCAACAACAAACCGCCAATACTCCCTCGACGGAATTGCAGCGCGCGCTTTCCTATCTGTCCACGAAGATCGAAGCGATGGACGAACCTTATTTGATCGCTTCGTATGCGCTGGCAGCGATAGAGGCTGGAGATAAGCAGGGCGCCGAGCGTGCTGCCGTAAAGCTTCGCACGGTGGCCCACAAGGAAGGTGACACAACCTATTGGGCGCTGAATACAAACACACCCTTCTATGGTTGGGGTCTTGCTGGACGTGTGGAAACCACCGCGCTCGCTGTTCAGGCTCTGTTGCTCTCTGCCAAGACTCAGCAGGAACAGGCGGCGACAAGCCTGCCATCTACTGAGCCACTGGTTCGCAGCGGCCTGCTCTTTCTGCTGACACAAAAGGACCGCTACGGAGTTTGGTATTCGACGCAAGCCACGATTAACGTGCTGGATACACTTATGACGTTGCTGGCCACGGATGCCGCAGCCAGGGAGCTAAAGAGCGCCGCCACTGCATCTCCGGTTGAGATCATCATTAATGGCCAGCCTGCAACCTCGGTAAATCTGCCGGCAGGCGATCAAGCCGCCGGCCTGATTCGCGCGGATATCTCACCCTTTTTGCATGATGGCCCAAACCGCGTTGAGTTGCGGCGCGCCGCTGGCTCGGCGTTTGCCACGATTCAACTGGTAGCCAACTATTACGTGCCGTGGTCTGCGTCTACTGCCACGCAAAACTCTGGTGTGAATATCGGGGAAGCGAGTTCACTCCGCCTGGCAGCAACGTTCAATAAGAGTGCCGCGAAGATCGACGAAGAGATTGCCTGCCACGTGCAAGCAGGGCGGGTCGGCTTTCACGGTTATGGGATGATGCTCGCCGAAATTGGTTTGCCTCCAGGCGCTGATGTAGATCGCGCCTCCCTGGAAAGCGCAATGAAGAGTTCCGGGTGGGCCATTAGTCAATATGATGTTTTGCCGGATCGGGTCGTCTTTTACCTCTGGGCGCGTGCAGGTGGCATCGACTTTAATTTTAAGTTTCGCCCGCGCTTTGCGCTGACCGCGAAAACTGCGCCATCGGTTGTTTATGACTACTACAATCCGGAAGCTCGCGCCGTGGTCGTCCCGGCGACGTTTGTTGTCAGATGAAATCTGATCCCCGCTGCCTGCCGGTCCAACGGGCTGATCGGGTGCTTGCAGGAACCATGAGCCGCAATTATGTACGAAAATATTTACAACCATGCGGCAACCCCCGCGCATCTCAGCGGCAAATCTACAGGCTCCTCCCCAGGTCAACGATCGACTTCGTCACTGGCAGCAAAGCTATGAGCCCGGAACTTCTTTCCCGGCTCGCTGTCTAAATCTGCGCCGGCGCGCCTGAGCTTCTCTCCCCAGGGCTCTCCGATCAATTGCAACTTGATAAGGAGACCTACCATGGCACCCAAAAGCTTCCTGAACAATATAACTATTCCTGCACCCTGCACTGCTGATTGGGACTCGATGATCGGCAACGATCAGGTGCGCTTTTGCGAACACTGCACTCTTGACGTGCACAATCTTTCTCTGCTGACACGCAACCAGGCGCAGCGGCTGGTTACTCGATCAAAGGGGCGCCTTTGCATTCGTTATCATCACGACTCGACGGGCCGGCCAATAATGTTACCGGTGGCGCAAAAGCTCTACCGCATCGGCCGGCGCGTATCACGAATCGCTGCCGGAGCCTTCACCGCCACTCTGAGCGTCACCAGTGCAGTGGCTCAGAACTCGGCAAATTCGCAGTCAGGTAATTGGATCCCTGCCAATGCTACTCAGCCACAGGCTCGTTGGACCGTAGGCTCAAGCATCGTGGGCACGATAACGGATCAGAATGGAGCGGTCATACCGGGTGCTACCATCTCGCTCTTGAACGAGGAACTGAAGGTGGCCCTGTATGTAAGCACCGGATTCGACGGCCAATTCCGGATCGACAACCTGCAAGCGGGTGTTTACAAACTGCGGATTGAAGCGCCGGGTTTTACTCCTGACCAAACCGACGGCCTCTATGTGCAGGCAAACGGCGAGGCGCGTGCAGATCGAACGTTGAGCGTCGCGACGATCGAAGAAACCGGCGAGGTTGAGGAGACACGGCAATTTGTAACCATGGGAGCGGTTGCAATGATCTCGCCCGAACATCCTTTCGTAAGAGCAGCGCAGGAAGACGATCTGGAGACTGTTACCGCCTTGATAGCGGGTATGGATGTTAACCTGCGCGATAAGCGGAGCGGCACCACGGCCCTCGAGCATGCAGTGATAAACGCTAACCGCGAGATGGTGCAACTGCTGCTTTCCGCCGGGGCAAATGTAAACGCGAAGAACGCCCAGGGCGAAACCGTATTGATGATGCTTGACGACGACGCGACCAGCGACCTCGTCTGGGATCTACTCAATGCCGGAGGAGGGGTGAATCTCAAAAACAACTCCGGTGCTACCGCCCTCATGCAAATAGCCGTTTCCAACAATCTGGAAGCATTGAAGACTCTGCTCGATGCCGGTGCGGAAGTGAACACTAAAGACAAACAGGGACGCACGGCATTGATACTTGCCGCTTCGGACGGGCTTATAAACAATGTGCGGACGTTAGTTCTTGCCGGCGCGGAGATCAACGCCATCGATAAAGATGACCTGGATGCTCTCGCTCACGCCGATGAAAACGATCATGCTGCTGTCGTCAGGTTTCTGAAATCAAAAGGGGCAATGGAAACCGTGGCCCGGGCTGAAAAAGAGCAGTAGAGTTTGGCGTAGCGCTAACTAAAATTAGGACTTTAGGACTGGGCGAAAAGACTCAGCTATCCTCATGCAGAGATGTGCTACTCTATGCGCCCCAAACTTGACTCAATTTTCAGGAGGAACCATGGCAGACGACCAAGAGAACCAATGCGAGAATCCGGTTTGCACTTGTCCACCGCAACCTGAAGGCAAATACTGCAGCGCCTCATGTGAGGGCAAAGGAGATATAGTTGAACTCGATTGCGATTGCGGCCACCCGGAGTGTGGCGGAAATTTCTGATTGCTGACCGCAGCCCTTGATCAAAGAAGAGGCGCAAATCGCGCCTCTTTTCTCTTCACTGAAACGTTGCGAAATTGATGAAGCGCACTCAAGCGATGTTTGCAATGCTCAAAAACTGCGCTGCCAGTTTTGGCCCTGTACCGGCGTCTTCATGTTTGAAGAATAGAAATGTCTCTTTCCAATTCTGATCGCGAATGCGCCCGCTCCACTCCGCCAGATTCTCTTCCGAATAATTGACGCGACGCAGTCGCAGATAGCCCCAGTCGGCAGTTTTGTCGATGTGGGTGATGGGCAGGTCGTCGGTATCCGAAACGACGAGCGCTCGGTTCTGGCTGCGCAGGAGATTCAGAACGTCATCGTCGAACCAGGTGGGATGGCGAAACTCAAAAGCAGAGGGTATTGCCGGCGGCAGTTGCGCGAGAAAAGTTTCCAGTCGCGGTAAATCCTTCTTCATGTTTGGCGGCAGCTGAAACAGGACGACGCCTAGTTGATCCGCGAGCACGGCAGCTGTTTCGAAGAAATACTTCGTTTCTTCATCAGTCTCTTTCAGTCGCTTGAAATGCGTGATGCGTTGCGGCGCCTTGAGCGCAAAGCGAAAAGTGCCCGGCACCTGCTCCTTCCAGTTTTCGAGCATGCTCGCCTGCGGCATGCGGTAGAAGGTGGCATTTATTTCCACCGTGCTAAGCCGTTCGGAATAGAAACGAAGCATTTCTTTCGCTGGAATCTTTTCCGGGTAGAAGCTTCCCTTCCACTCCTTGTAGCTGTAGCCGCTGGTGCCGACGTAGAGATTCATATCCTTTGTTGTTTATCTGTCATCAGGGGCGAGAGGCGTGCGACCGGATGCGTCCAATGTGCGCTAACTGCCCCTCGTTCACTTCAAAGACAAGACGTGTTCTTCTTCAGAGGTCATGGTGTTTTTGGCAGACCACTGTGCAGAGTAGTGGGTCAGTTTGCGGGCTAAGAGTAATACATAACAGGACGATGAGGGCGGATCCGCGCAATATACAGAACCGAGCGCGGTAGCGCCGGATGCCACATTCAACCTGGTTGATAATTCAGCAATACACATCGGACTTCGACAACATTCGACAACCGAAGACCTCTGTTCGCTGCTGCCGTGTGCGGCCAGAGGATTGAGGCTGACGTTGACGCTAACATCCGGCGCTACCGCGCTTGGTTCTGTAAAGCTCGGCCCTGTTAATTCCACACTGACCCACTACCCTGTGCAAGCCATCGTTGGCGCAACCAGCCATTCTATGGTAAACACAGGCACGCAAGATCGAACATTTTCAACCGGAAGATTCTAGCCCAAGTATGTCATCGACCACTACAAACATCGAATCCCTGCAGACGGAAGATCGAGTCTTTCCGCCGCCGCCGGCCTTTTCCGGGCAGGCCCACATCAAGTCGATGGAGCAACTGGAAAAGCTGCGCGCGGAAGCGAGGGCCGACCCGGAGACGTTTTGGGCGCGCCTTGCGGAGGAGGAGCTTCACTGGTTTAAGAAGTGGGACATGGTTTTGAAGTGGCAACCGCCGCATGCCGAATGGTTCGTTGGCGGCAAGATCAATATCTCGTACAACTGTCTCGACCGGCACCTGACTACCTGGCGACGCAATAAGGCCGCATTGATCTGGGAAGGCGAGCCTGGCGACCAGCGCACCTTCACTTATCAGCAACTCCATTCCGAAGTTTGTAAATTTGCAAACGTCCTGAAGCGCTGCGGCGTCGCAAAAGGCGATCGAGTCGCGCTCTACATGCCGTTGATTCCCGAGCTGGCGATCGCAATGCTTGCGTGCGCGCGTATTGGCGCAACCCACTCCGTCATCTTCGGCGGTTTTTCCAGCGCTGCTTTGATCGACCGCATCAACGATGCCAGCTGCAAACTTGTGGTAACGACGGATGGCGGCTGGCGACGCGGCAGCGAAGTTAAACTGAAGGCCGCGGTCGATGAAGCCTTGAAAGCGACCCCGTCGGTAGAATCCTGCATAGTTGTCCGTCGAACCGGGACGCCAATTCGCATGGAAGCCGGCCGCGATCACTGGTGGCACGAATTGATGACCACGGTAAATGCGGAGTGCCCGGCCGCGGAGTTAGACAGTGAACATCCGCTCTACATTCTTTACACCTCGGGAACGACCGGAAAACCGAAGGGCATCCTGCACACGACCGCGGGTTATCTCTTGCAGACTCACATAACCACGAAATGGATCTTCGATATCAAGGACGAAGACATTTACTGGTGCACTGCCGACATCGGCTGGGTAACCGGTCACAGCTATGTTGTCTATGGTCCACTTTCAAACGGCGCCACCGTGTTGATGTATGAGGGCGCGCCAAACTATCCGCAGGCGGATCGCTTCTGGGACATTATCGAGCGCCACCGCGTCAACATCTTCTATACCGCCCCGACAGCGATTCGGGCCTTCATCAAGTGGGGCGAGCAGTGGCCGCTCAAACATGATCTTTCAAGCCTGCGGCTGTTGGGCACGGTGGGCGAGCCCATCAATCCCGAAGCATGGATGTGGTATCACAAGCTGATTGGGCGCGGGGCCTGTCCCATAGTTGACACGTGGTGGCAGACCGAAACGGGCGCAATAATGATTAGTCCGCTTCCCGGAGCAACGCCTACTAAGCCCGGCTCCGCTACCAAACCGTTTCCGGGGATTGAAGCCGACGTCATGACCCGCGACGGTAGGCCGGTGGGCGCGAACGAGGGCGGCTATCTCGTGATTAAACGTCCCTGGCCCTCAATGCTGCGGACGATCTGGGGCGACGATGAACGTTATCGAGAGCAGTATTGGTCGCAGATTGAAAACATCTACTTCGCCGGCGACGGCGCGCGACGCGACAAAGACGGCTATTTTTGGATCATGGGCCGCATTGATGACGTCATTAATGTCAGCGGTCATCGGCTGGGCACGGCTGAAGTGGAAAGTGCGCTCGTTTCGCACGAAGCCGTGGCCGAAGCCGCAGTAGTCGCCCGTCCCGACCAGCTGAAAGGATCCGCTATAGTTGCTTTTGTGACTTTGGAAGGTTCGCATAGTCCGTCGCCGGACTTGAATGAAGAGTTGCGCGCACATGTAACTAAAGAGATAGGAGCTCTGGCGCGACCGGAGGAAATACGATTTACTGACGCCCTGCCGAAGACGCGGTCGGGAAAGATAATGCGCCGGCTATTACGCGAGATTGCCACCAGCGGTATAGTCGCAGGCGATGTTACTACCCTCGAAGACTTTTCGGTTCTGGACAGATTAAGGACGGAGGAAGAGTAATAGTTTCGAGTTCCGAGTTTCGGGTTTCGAGTTAAAGACCAGACTTTTAACTTCGTTCTAGTAGTCATACTTGGTGCGTGGTGCTCAGGTATGAAGGCAAAATCCCCGGCGCTCGAACTCGAAACCCGAAACTCGGAACGCGAAACTGTTTCCTGGAAAAGACTTTTGATCGTAAACGTTATAAACTGCCTCCGCTCTCGCCCCTACAAGGAGTTTGAAATATGACCCGCCAAATAGAAACAGAAGTCCGTTCAGGACCACGGTATCTAGTATCATTCGAAGTGCGCGCTGAATGGGACGAGCCGGGCGGCACCCACGTCATGTCTGAGGGCATAACGGAAAACGTGGGGCCGCAAGGCACGCTCGTTCACCTGCCGCGAAAGTTACCTGACGTTGGCAGTCGCGTGCACCTGGAGGTGCAGGGTGGGGATGGACAGAAACTGCAAGTAGTAGCGGAAGTGTTGCGCATTGAGCGCAACCCTGGTCATCCGCTCGCGGCGCTACAAGTTCTCGGTGAGACCGATGAATGGAGGGGACTGATTTGGGAGCCGGCTGCAACGCGCGTGACCGCACCGCCTCCACCGATAGAAA
>DASXQM010000067.1:0-3317 GCA_036507195.1 Pyrinomonadaceae bacterium
TGTCCATGTCTATGAGTTAGTCCGAAATGGAATAACGATAACTACCTCTACGCCTTTCTCGGTGCGATTCCGTACCTCCATCCGGTGATTCTCACCATACAGTTGCTGGAGCCGGGCTGCAGTATTCGCGAGTCCTATCCCGCCGCTGGTCTTTAGCTGCCAATTTTCCGGTAAGCCGGCGCCATTGTCGAACACTATTAACTTCAAAAAGCCATTCTCGATGTGAGAACTGATTCCAACTACGCCCGAGGCTACGCTTCGGCCGATACCGTGCCGCAAGGCGTTCTCAGCCAGCGGTTGCAGAATCATACTCGGCACGAGGGCGCAGGCGGTGTTCGGATCTATGTCGATCTCAATCTCCAGCCGGTCAGAAAACCTCATCTGCTGGATACTCAAGTAGAGTTGAAGGAAGCTGATCTCTTCGTTCAGCTCGACCTCCTGCTGGGTTGAGTGTTCCAGCGCGCGACGCAAAAGATCACTCAAGCCAACCAGCATATTAACAGCCGCGTCATTCTTATTGTCGCGCACCAACCCGACGATGCCGTTCAAAGTGTTAAAGAGAAAATGCGGATGCAATTGCGTCCTTAGCGAATCCAACTGCGCTTGTGCCAGTTGTGCTTCTAATTGACTGGCGAGAAATTCGCGTTGGCGATACTTCCGATAATAGTCAAACGCGTAACAGACGCCGATCACCGCTCCATAGACAAGCAGGTCAGAACCAAAAGCGCCCTGCATCCGCGATATGAAACGCGGCCAAAAAGCATCTGGGCTGCTGCCCATGTGGTCGAATGGCTTGACCGTCAAGGTAACGACAGTGGCGACGGCGCTGTGTGCGGCGGAGATAATAAGAAACGCGGGAAGGTGAACCAGGACGTTACGCTTCCAAGCTGAGCCGACGAGCGAGTAACGGCGCGCTAACCAAACCATAACCGGCGTCAAAGGAGCCCATGCACACCAGGTTAGAATTCCCCACGAGAAAACCCGACTCGCGGGATGGTTCATACCTTCGGCGCGCACCTCGATATAGATTGGCCCGGCATAGATGATACCCAGTACAGCCCAGACGCCGAGGATGGTCGCCCATTTCAGCCACCAGATTTTTGTTAACGTTCCTGGTTGCTCTTGATAGATATAGGTTGGCGAGTCGAAGCTTTGCATTAGTTGGATGCTTAGGCGGGATGAATAGAAAACAAAAGGCGGCTAGCAATACAGGGCCGGAAAATTGTCCATTTCTTCTTTTTCATTCTTCATTGGTCATTTTCTTGAGAATCCCCACCCGCACTAGCAAACCTTCATATACCTTTGGTTCCGTCCTGGCAACCAATGAAAGCTGATAATTGTAAATGATAAATTCTCTTGTCTTATCGAGTTCCTATTTTCACTCTCTCAGCGTGGCGCACTTGCCGTTATTACCGACGCGCGCCTTTTCTCGACAGTATACTTTGGCGCCAAACTCATTCTGCAGACGGGGCATTCTCCCGGTTGGTTATAAACATGCTCATCGCATTCGAAGGGGCAGGGTGGACAGACATAGCCAACCAGCCTCAGTTGGGTTCGGTCCACGCCGGCAGGCCTGGTGTTCTGATTGGCAACTTGCCAGGTCGTAGCAAAGACAAGCTGGACCACTCGCGTCAGGTGGTCATAGTCGATTGACGCTGCTTCATCAGAGACTCGATGGTAGTGATCGGTGTAGCCCGTTGAGAAGTAGATGTAAGGAACCAATTGGGTTTCGAAATTGTAGTCGTCCGAATGGAAGCGTTTCCCTTCGGTTAGTTCAAGATTAATTTCCATACTGCGATTAATTCGTTTGGTGGTTTCGATCAGTTCCCGCGAGAGAGCCTCCGTGCCCAGTGTGTATACATAGTTCCTGCTGTGAGTCGGATGGTTTGGATCCAGGCCGCCAACCCCATCCATATTGATTTCAGCGACAACTTTCTCCCACGGCACCACGGGTTGATGCATGGCATAGTGATCTGAGCCAAGCAATCCCTTTTCCTCGCCGGTGAAGTTGATGAACAGAATTGACCGGCGCGGGCCAAAGCCCTCACGCCTGGCTTTCATAAACTCCTGAGCCAGCGCCAGAGTGGCAGCTACACCCGATCCATCGTCCGCGGCTCCGTTGAAAATCTGATCACCCTTGAGAGCGGAATCGATGCCGAGGTGGTCGTAGTGTGCGGAAACGATGACTACCTCGTTCTTGAGTCTCGGGTCAGAACCCTCAATGAATGCCAAAACGTTTTCAGTCGTTAAGCCCGGAAACGACTCAACAGTTGCCGTTACCTTCACGTCATCGTTGAGCGCAAAGACAGTCGGCTTAAGACTCCTGTCAATTTCTCGTTTCAGATCAGCGACGGTGTGGCCTGAAGAAGCCAGGATCTGATTTGCCAGCGTGGTCGAAATGGCGTAAGTCGATGGAAAGGGCGAGCTTGGTATTAGTGACAAATACCCGACTCGCTGGGTGTTGAGAGCAGCGAGCGCTGCACGGTCGCGAAACGTGCTGGTTGCTCCTGGTGCGGCATCTGCAACCACGAGCACTCCCTTCGGTCTTCCGGCATTCCACAGCGCTCTTCTCTTGTTGATAAACTGAGTGGTCCATGAAGAGGGTTTATGATCCGAAGTGGGAAGCAAACTCGTCGAGCCGTCAGCGAGGGGCTCATCTTCCAATATCAGAACCCACTTGTCGGCAAGCGAGATTCCTTTGGCTGCCAGCGCGGCGTAATCGTTGTAGCCCAGCTTGTCGTCGGCAATTCCATATCCAGCGAAGATCACGGCCCCGCTGGCATCCACCAAACCACCGCCTGAGAAATATGACAGGTCATCATGGCTTTCAGACGAGAACGTGCTGGATGCCGCCTTGCTGCCATTCACCCTCACTTCAAGCTGACTCTGCTTGGGCGATCTCTTGTAAACGGTGAACGGCTGAAGATAGGCCGACGGCGACAGCGGATCTTCTACTTTCGCAGTGCTTTTTGGTGTTAACCCCAATTGTTGATACTGCGAAGCGAGATACTGCGCGGCGAGTTTTTGCCCTCGCGTTGCTGTTTCGCGTCCTTCAAATAAATCTGAAGCCAGGAAATAAAGACGCGCAGCTAAGGACTCGGGAGTGATCATCCGCCGGTAGCGCTGGACGAGCGCACGATCCGTGAGCGGGAATTGTTTAGTCGCCACAGTGGCAGCCGGCACCTTTCGACGACGGGTGTGTTGCCCAAACACCATGACTCCGGAAAGCAATGTCAGCGCGACAAGAAATGTGAATGTTCCCTTTAACGACCAGCGATACGATTTGATCATGCAATCTTTCCTTCAGTTAAGACTGG